>JAGDCK010000152.1 GCA_017958585.1 Lachnospiraceae bacterium | reverse complement strand
TCCATCGAAACCTGCGGTGCTGAGGTTCAGAAGGGTAATGCTCCCACAGAGAGAAAGATCCAGAGACTCTTTAGACGCGAGGAAGTAAGCCGTCTTATCAAAAAGTGTAACGACTTTGGTGCCGGCGGTGTATCCGTTGCCATCGGAGAACTGGCAGACGGACTTTGCGTTGATCTGGACCTTGTTCCCAAAAAGTATGCAGGTCTTGACGGTACAGAGCTTGCCATCTCAGAGAGCCAGGAGAGAATGGCAGTTGTGGTAGACCCCAAGGACGTTGAGACTTTCCTCTCCTATGCAAAGGAGGAGAACCTTGAAGCCATTGCGGTTGCAAAGGTTACAGAGGAACCCAGACTCGTGCTCAACTGGAGAGGCAAAAAGATCGTTGACTTAAAGCGTGCCTTCCTTGATACCAACGGAGCTCATCAGGAGACTTCCGTAAAGGTCAACATTCCTTCAGAGGAAGACAATTATCTTGAAAAATATGCCGTTAAGGCAGTTGAAGAAAAACTTGAGGCAGGTGATGTGAAGGGCGCATGGCTTTCACTCTTAAACGACCTCAATGTATGTTCACAGAAAGGTCTCGTGGAGATGTTTGACTCATCCATCGGCGCAGGAACAGTTCTCATGCCTTACGGTGGAAAATATCAGCTCACTGAGACCCAGACCATGGTGGCAAAACTTCCCGTATTAAAGGGAAAGACAGACACAGTCACCATGATGAGCTTTGGATTTGATCCTTATCTGTCCAGCTGGAGCCCTTACCATGGTGCCGTTTATGCGGTCGTTGAATCCATGAGTAAAGTGGTTGCAACCGGCGGTGACTATTCAAAGATCAGATTCACATTCCAGGAATATTTCAGACGTATGACGGCAGATCCCGAGAGATGGAGCCAGCCTTTTACCGCTCTTCTCGGTGCATACGATGCTCAGATCGGATTCGGACTTCCTTCCATCGGAGGAAAGGATTCCATGAGCGGAACATTCAATGACATCGATGTTCCTCCCACACTGGTATCATTTGCTGTTGACGTTGCAAAATACGGCGATATCATCACTCCCGAGCTTAAAAAAGCCGGAAACAGGATCGTTCGTTTCGAGATCGAAAAGGATGATTATGATATTCCCAAATACGAGCAGGTTGAGAAACTCTATGATGATGTTCATGCTCTGATACAGGATAAAGTCATCGTATCCGCATATGCTCTTGATTCAAGAGGTGTGGCTGCGGCAGTTTCAAAGATGGCATTCGGTAACAAGCTCGGTGTCACCCTTGAAGATACACTTTCCACAAGCGATGTATTCGGAAATGCCATGGGCGATATCATTGCCGAGGTTGACGCAAGCCGTCTTGCAGAACTTGACGAGAGAGAGATCGATTATACTCTCGTTGGTGAAGTTACCGCAGATCCCGTATTTAAATATGAAAATGCAGAGATCACCATGGATGAGGCACTTTCATCATGGACATCAAAACTTGAAAAAGTATTCCCCACAAAGGCAGTAAAGGATACTGACAAGCTTGAGGACAAGATTTATAAAGCAGACAGCATTTATGTATGCAAGAATAAAGTGGCAAGACCCACAGTATTTATCCCCGTATTCCCGGGAACAAACTGCGAGTACGATTCCACAAAGGCATTTGAGCGTGCAGGTGCGGATGTTATCACAAAGGTGTTCAGAAATTCATCCGCAGAGGATATCAGAGAGAGCGTTGATGAGTTTGAGGCAGCCATTGCAAAGGCTCAGATCATCATGTTCCCCGGTGGATTCTCAGCAGGTGATGAACCTGACGGATCCGCAAAATTCTTCGCAACAGCATTCCAGAATGCAAAGATGAAGGAGGCTGTAGAAAAACTTCTTCATGAGAGAGACGGACTTGCACTTGGTATATGTAACGGATTCCAGGCTCTTATCAAACTCGGACTTGTGCCTTACGGTGAGGTAGTTGGACAGAAGGTGGATTCACCCACCCTTACCTTCAACACCATCGGCAGACATATTTCAAAGATGGTTTACACAAAGGTCGTTTCCAACAAGTCACCCTGGTTACAGGAGGCTGAGCTTGGCGGAGTATACTGTAATCCCGCTTCCCACGGTGAGGGACGTTTCGTGGCTCCCAAGGAGTGGATCGACAAACTCTTTGAAAACGGTCAGGTTGCCACCAGATACTGTGATCAGGACGGCGTGATCTCCATGGATGAGGAATACAATGTAAACGGTTCCTACGCATCCATCGAGGGTATCACATCTCCCGACGGAAGAGTTCTCGGAAAGATGGCTCACTCAGAGAGACGCGACAAGGCTGTTGCCGTAAATATCTATGGCGAGCAGGATATGAAGATCTTCGAGAGCGGAGTCGCTTATTTCAGATAATCTGATATTGACAATTTTTTAACAGCGCAATATAATTCTTTTTGGCTTTGAAACATTAAGCCGTGCATTGTATCCGCGATAAGGCGGAACGACAGCAGAAAGGAATAATATGAATAAGATTAACACAACAAAGATCGTGGGGATCGGACTTCTCACAGCTATCGTAGTAGTACTCCAGGCACTTGCAGTAGGTATCAGATTCGGTGCATTCACCATCACACTTACACTTGCACCCATCATCATCGGCGCCGCACTTTTCGGACCTCTTGTGGGAGCATGGCTTGGTTTTGTATTCAGTATCGTGGTTCTCATCACTGATGCGGCTACATTTTTGGCTATCAGCATTCCCGGTACCATCGTGACAGTTATTTTGAAGGGTACACTGGCAGGACTTTTTGCAGGACTTGTATATGTGGCACTTGAAAAGCGCGGAAAGCTTTTGGCTGTTAT
>JAGDCK010000151.1 GCA_017958585.1 Lachnospiraceae bacterium | reverse complement strand
GGAGTACTCTCTGGCTTTAAGCAACGGCCTTACACTGTTTTTTGCAAACGAAGAACAGTGTAATAACGCAGAACTGCTGGTAAAGAGGATGATAGAAACAAAGACTGATTGTATCAGCGGTACACCATCGAGGATTCATACGCTTCTTAGCTCGGATGAATTCTGCAAGGCTCTCAGACAATACGGAAAGCTGGTGATCTGCGGCGGAGAAAAGTATCCCGAAAAACTGATGGTAAAGCTTAAGGAACTTGTTCCTCATCCCATGAATATTTATGGCCCGTCGGAGATCACGATCTCATGTAATGAACATGATCTTACCGGAGATGACCTTATTACGGTAGGAAAGCCGACACCCGGTGTTACCGAATACATAGTTGATACCGATGGGAATGAGCTTCCTGTCGGTGTTGTGGGTGAGGTCTATATCGGCGGTTGGGGAGTAGGCCTTGGCTACAACAACCTGGAAGAACTGACCGGGGAGAGATTCATAGACTTTAAAGGCGAGAGAGTCTATAAGTCGGGAGATTACGGAAGATGGCTGGATAACGGTTATCTGGAGATCATCGGCAGGAAGGACAACCAGATCAAGTTAAGGGGCCTTCGTATAGAACTCGGAGAAGTTGAAACGGTGCTGGGTTCTCAGAAGGGCATGAAACATGTGGCGGTCAAGATAGAGAAGATAAATGGGATAGAACACCTCTGCGCATGGTTTACCAATGAGGAAAAGGTAGATATCCAGGAGCTTAAAAAAGAGATAGCTAAGACTCTCACGCCCTACATGGTACCGACGGCATATATGCAGCTTGACAGGATGCCCTTTACTCCAACCGGAAAACTCGATATTAAAAATCTTCCCGTTCCTGAGGTGTTCAGGGGAGAAGGTGACGGAGCAAGAACCGAAACAGAGAAGATATTCTGTGAGATCTTCTCATCCCTGCTTGGTGTAGAGAATGTACTGGCTACAGAGGACTTCTTTGCACTCGGCGGGACCAGTCTGCTTGTCACCAAGGTAGTGATAGAAGCGGCAAATCACGGATATAATATAGTATTCGGTGATGTTTTTGCTCACCCGACACCGAGGGAGCTCGCATCCCTCTTTGGGGAAGGGAAGGCTCCGTTGGAAGAACTACACGATCCGGAGACAGAAGACTATGATTATTCGAAGATAAATGAGTTACTTGCATGTAACGACATAAAGAGCTTTAAGGAAGGCAGCAGTGTACCGCTTGGCCATGTGCTTCTGACCGGAGCTACCGGCTATCTGGGCATACATATCCTGCATGAGCTGATCGAGAATACCGACAGCAGGATCACCTGTATGGTCAGGGCATCGGATGAGGGAAGAGCATGGAACAGGCTCTGTTCGCTTCTGTTCTATTATTTCGATAAAAGCTACCAGGAGATGATAGGTGACAGACTGTTTATCTGCCTGGGCGACGTGACAGATCCTGAGGTATTTGACAGGCATACGGATAGCGGTATCGATACGGTGATAAACTGTGCTGCGATCGTTAAGCATTTTTCACGGGATACGATCATTGAGGATATCAATGTGGGAGGTGCCGTGAACATAATAGAGTACTGCGTGAAAAATAATGTCAGGATGGTACAGACCTCCACAATGAGTGTAGTGGAAATGGCATTCAAGGACAGGCTAAAGGAAGGCTTTGAACCGAATGAGAAAGATCTTTATTTCGGACAGGATCTTACAAACAAATATGTGCATTCAAAATTCCTGGCAGAAAGAGCAGTTCTTGAAGCAGTGGTTGAGAGAGGATTAAGAGCCAAGATACTTCGTTATGGCAATCTGGCGGCAAGATTTTCCGATGGTGAATTCCAGGCTAATTTCAAAACAAATTCCGCAATGGGCAATCTGAGAGGGTTTGCGGCGCTTGGCTGTGTATCTTTCGAGGTCCTGGATGATACCATGGAGTTTTCGCCTATCGATGAAGTGGCCAAGGCGTCTGTCATGCTGTGTACAACGCCGGATGAATGCAGATTGTTCCATGTAATTT
>JAGDCK010000150.1 GCA_017958585.1 Lachnospiraceae bacterium | reverse complement strand
GCCTCTGTCTCATCAAATGTAACGTTATCTACACCGCCTGTCATACCTGTAAGGCTCTTTATCTGTGTGAATGTGTTTCCGTCATTTGAAACGCAGATATCATAGTTCTCACCGTAGGCGTTTTCCCAGTTAAGGATCACTTCAGAAACCCTGTGTACCTCTCCAAGGTCAAATACGATCCATGCATCATCAGAAAAATCGGAAGCCCATCTGGTTTCGGCATTTCCGTCAATGGCATTACTTACGGGAGTACCGATATTCTCCTCACCGGAGGCATCTGCTCCTGCGATATGCAGCTTTACGGTTTCCTTTGTATCGCCCTGTCCGGGGCCGTTTCCGCCGCTACTTCCTTCCCCGTCCTTGTCAGGAGTTGCAACTTGGGAATAGATTTCCATCTCCCAGAGGGAATAACCGTAGGGAAGCGCTCTCTCGACGCCCTGAAGTCTTACATATCTGGCACTTCTTGCATCAAATCTGACAATGTCCTCTCCGCCGTCCGAATCATCCACTGTTGCGGCAATATCAAAGTTTATGCCGTCATTTGAAGTCTCGATGCGATATCTTTTGCCAAAAGCTGCCTCCCATTTAAGTACTGCTTCACTTACAATGTATTCGGTTCCAAGATCAACCGTGATACTTGCATTGTCGGAAAAATCCGAGGACCATCTGGTGCCTTCATTTCCGTCAACCGCATTTGATGCTGCAGTTCCAACGCTCTCTTCACCTGAAGCAGATACATCCTTACCCTTTGCAAGGTTTTCATTTGACACTATGGGAGAACCGGTATTGCCGCCTCCGTTTTGAGTTCCTTCCACCACTTCCATCTCCCAGAGAGAGTATCCGTAGGGAAGAGCTCTCCTAATGCCCTGCATCTTTACATATCTGCAGTTTACTGCATTAAATGTGATCTCATCGATTCCTCCGTCACCGTCAGAAACTTCATATACTTTCTGCCATGAAGATGCATCATTTGAAACCTCTATCCTGTATGCGGAAGCATATGCGGCTTCCCAGCTAAGGATCACTTTGTTTACGGACTTTTCACTTCCAAGGTCAATGTAAATCCACTCATCGTCAGTAAATGCAGATGACCAGCGGGTTCCCTGATTCCCGTCAAAAGCCATGTCCGGTCCTACACCCACATTTTCCGATGAGGATGCAACTGCCTTGTCACCGCTTACGGGAGTGGGCTCAGGGGCCTCGTTAGAATCAGTAAGATTGATATCAAAGTTTCTGTCCTTAAACACTTCAAAGCTTACAAGCTTCTTTCCACCCACTGTGGCTTTTCCCACGAAATTACCATTTACCTTAAATTCCACTGTCTTTGCAGACTTTGTGGGATTCCATACAACCGCGGTATATTTTCCGTTTTTGTTATAAACCGTGGCTGAGAGATCTCCCGTTGCTATGATATCCGTGGTCTTAACGCCAAGCTCTGTCATGGCATTTATAAACCAATAAGTGTTTGCCGTATCTGTCTTTTGTACTTCCGAAGCGTGTGCATTAAAGAGGTTAAGCGCTCTTGCAGGATTTGTCTGAGACAGGAAAGGCCATGTGATATGCTGCCAGCCCGTATCCTGATGCGCATATTCTCTTAGCATCCTGTCGATCTCTGCCTCGCTCTTTCCTTCGTTTCTTGCTACCTGTGCGGCTTTTTCCATTGCAATATCCGTATCTGCCTCAAGGCCTGCATATATTTCAGCGCATCTTCCCTGGTTCATGCCGTAATAAGTCAGATACTCTGAGATTGGAAGCCACTGGATTCCATATACATAAAGGGGCTGACCGCCAAAGAAGGTACCATAGAAGTTGATGCTTCCGTACACCTGTCCCACTACCTCATAAGGCCAGTCGCTTATCCAGTTGTCCCTGTCATAATCGAACCAGTACTGCTTTACCGCCTCCATCTCCGTTGTAAATCCGAAGGCTCCGGCATCCCTGTAGGTGTCATTTTCAGTGAGTACTCCCCACAGGTACATGCTCACCCAGCTAAAGAGTGACTCGGATGCAGACTCCTGATTGTTTCCGGAATCATTGTCCGCATATCCTCCTGCCCAGGAGTGACCTTCATAGAGATCATAAGCTCTGAACCTGCAATATTCGCTGTCCGTATCGGAAGGATTTGCATAATCTCTGATCATGAGCTCTATCATGTCTTTGTAATCGTTATAAAATCCGTCATCATATGCCGCAAGTACTGTTGCCGCAAACATGAAATATCCGTATGTGAAATGATGATCACAGATCGCTGTATTTGCACCAAATTCACTGTTTTTATAAAACAGTGT
>JAGDCK010000001.1 GCA_017958585.1 Lachnospiraceae bacterium | reverse complement strand
GTCTCCTGCGTATGACCATGAGATATTACACAGCTTTCCGTCACCGTCATACATGTATTTTATGATGCCTTCTTTTTCCAGATATGCCTTCGGATAGGTGTAGGTCATTCCCTTGTAAATGGAGTCATAGGTTTCATATTTGTCGCCTTCAAGGGCGATCATATCATCTACATTTGACGCCCAGTTAAGTTCGGAGTAGGGACAGCCTGTTTCGATTTCCGTGTTACCGTTTTCATTTTTGTCTTTTTGAGTGGTACTGTTTTCACCGGTCTGAATATCATTATTTTCATCAACTTGAATATCATTGTTTTGATCGGTCTTAACAGCATCATTTTGTTCTGTCTGAACAGCACTGTCAGAGGCTGCCTGAACCCCTTTATCTAAGCCGCATCCCGCGAGATTTCCCAGTAAAAATACACCTGTGAAAATGACGGCGCCCGATCTGCATATCATCGATTTTTTTATCATCTGATTTTCCTCGTTAAAAAATTTTTTTCAGTTTACCACTTTTCTTTTCAAAATTACAAGGTTATAATACAAACTGTTGTGATTGAGGTTTATGCCTGACAGGTTGTAATCCGCAGATCGAATACGACGGAAGGTAAAGCTGCCTGTGGGGATAAATCGTGGCTTACTGAGGAGAAGGAGGGTAATATGGCAAAAAACAGGTATATCGGCGACTATCCGGCGATAGGTATCAGACCTATCATAGACGGTAGAAGAGGTCCCTTAAAGGTGAGGGAATCTCTCGAGGAGCAGACGATGAACATGGCCAGATCGGCCAAAAAACTGTTTGAAGAAAATCTTAAGTATTCAAATGGAGAACCCGTCAGGGTGGTCATCGCTGATACCACCATAGGAAGAGTGGCAGAGTCTGCTGCCTGTGAAACAAAGTTCAGAAAAGAGGGGGTTGCGATCACATTAAGTGTTACGCCCTGCTGGTGTTACGGTTCCGAGACCATGGACATGAATCCCCTGACCATTAAGGGTGTGTGGGGACTTAACGCGACGGAAAGACCCGGCACGGTTTATCTGGCATCGGTTCTTGCCACCTATGCACAAAAGGGACTTCCCGCATTCGGAATTTACGGCAAGGATGTGCAGGATGCGGACGATACAGTCATTCCCGATGACGTAAAGACCAAGCTTTTGAGATTTGCGAGAGCAGCGGTAGCGGCTGCCACCATGAGGGATAAGTCATATCTGCAGATCGGTTCACAGTGCATGGGTATCGGCGGCTCCATCATCAATCAGGATTTCTTCGAGGAATATTTAGGCATGAGAGTGGAATCCGTGGATGAGGTTGAGATCATCCGCCGCATGACCGAAGGCATCTACGACAAGCGCGAATACAAAAAGGCGCTGGAGTGGACCAAGGCCCACGCCGTGGAAGGCTTTGACAAAAACCCCGAGGAGCTCCAGAAGACCCGCAAGGAAAAGGACAAGGACTGGGAGTTCACGGTAAAGATGATGTGCATCATCAAGGACCTGATGAACGGCAATCCCAAGCTCCCCAAGGGACGCGAAGAAGAAATGGTTGGGCACAACGCCATCGCAGCCGGCTTCCAGGGCCAGCGGCAGTGGACAGATTTCTATCCCAACTGCGACTATCCGGAAGCCCTG
>JAGDCK010000149.1 GCA_017958585.1 Lachnospiraceae bacterium | reverse complement strand
CTTTTTGCAGATTATTCAGATCCAGATGTTATCAGAGTTGATGATACATTTTATTTGACGGCAAGCAGTTTTAACTACACACCCGGACTTCCGATACTTACTTCCAGGGATCTTGTGAACTGGAAGATAGTAAATTATGCCCTTAACAATATCAGAGAGGTGAGATACAACATTCCGAGACATTCAGAAGGCGTCTGGGCTCCTTCCATAAGATATCATGATGGCACATTTTTTATTTTCTACGGAATGCCTGATGAAGGCTATTACGTTGTTAAGACAAAAGATCCTTTGGGCAAATGGGGTGAGCCTGTATGCATCCTTAAGGGAAAGGGTCTTATTGATCCTTGTCCATTCTGGGATGAGGACGGAAGAGCGTACGTTGTCCACGGCTATGCCAAGAGCAGGATCGGATTTAAGAGCATTCTTGGTATCTTCGAGATAAGCCCTGACGGATTATCTGTATTGTCGGAGGATCACTTTATCTTCAACGGAAATGATCCCCAACACCCTGCGGTGACTATAGAGGGACCAAAAGTTTACAAAAGAGACGGATATTACTATATTCTGGCGCCTGCAGGAGGAGTAAAAGACGGCTATCAGGTGGCTCTGCGCTCTAAGGATATTCATGGTCCTTATGAGATTAAAACTGTCATGAGCACCGGAAATACAGTGATCAACGGACCTCACCAGGGTGGTCTTGTGGATACCTTAAATGGCGATGAATGGTTTATACATTTCCAGGACAGAGGGCTTTACGGAAGAATATGCCATCTTCAGCCTGTGACCTGGGAAAACGAATGGCCTGTTATCGGTTGCAATCCAAATGAAGAGGGCATTGGAGAACCTGTATTTGAGATGGAAAAGCCAAATATCGGATTAAAAAACGAGGAGATAACCAGCCTGCAATCCTCCGACTCTTTTAAAGACGGAGAGTATGGCCTTATGTGGCAGTGGCTCGGAAACCATGACAGTTCTTTTAGCTCAAAGATTCCGGATAACGACGGACTTCGTCTTTATGCTTTAAATCCATCCGGGGATAAAGAACCTATCATCTGGAACAGCGCAAATGTGCTTACCCAGAAGCTGGTTTTCCCGGTGTTTGAGACAGAAATCAAAATGGATGCATCGGGACTTAAAACAGGTGAAAGAGCCGGAGTAATCATGACCGGAGGGCAGTATATTTCTGCCTATATAGAGAAATCTAAAAATAACTCTTTTGAATTAAGGGTTTCAAAGTCTCAGGGTGATGATAAGGACAAAAAAGAGATAGTCATAAGCGCTCTTGATGTATCAGAGCATTTTGGGATGGACAGTAACCGGAAGAGTTTTGAAGTAACCTGGAAGATGGTTTTTGATCTGTCTGAAAAAGTTGATTCGGAAAAGCTCTATTTTGGAAATGTCCATGAACCGTTTACGGGAGATAATCCTCATCTTAGAGTATACGTTCAATATGGAGACAGTGATGAGTATCATGATACCGGAATAGACTTTACGCCTTCAGATCACACGTGGGTTGGAGCCAAAATCGGTATTTATGCCCTGGGAAATACGAACTACAGAGATTTGTGCGGATTTGCTGACTTTTTATATGTTCATACCAAAGAACTGTAAAAAAGGATTTATGAAAAACAGGAAAGCTTAGGTGGGAAAAAGTATGGATGCTGGGAAACTTACAATCTATGAAGCAGCTTTAGACGGCGATTTTGAACTGGTGAGATGGATAGTTGAATATTCAAGGTCAAGCCTCAATGAATTTGCAAATAAACACAGGACTGCTCTGCATTTTGCCGCCATTTCAGGTAATCTGAAGATTTTTGAATATCTGACGGACAGATGCGGATTGGATCCACTTTGCGGAGACGAAGACCTGGTTACCCCTTGGGATATAGTTCACTCCAAAAACTCAGCCGGACATAAAGAGATTGAAAAATATCTTGAAAATAAATATGGCCATCCCTATGAGGATTTTTACAAAAATCCCATAAGATGTGGCTTCTTCCCTGACCCTTCAATATGCAGAGTGGGGGATGATTATTATATGGTGAACTCATCCTTCATCTTTTTTCCCTGCATACCCATATCACATTCAAAAGATCTGGTGCACTGGGAGATAATAGGACATGCCATAACAAATCCCAAGTGGGCGTATCTTGATGATCTTGAAGGCGGAAGAGGCTACTGGGCGCCTGATATTTCCTATTACGAGGGGAAGTTTTATATTGCTGCCACCTACAGATTAAATGATACCGGACCTGTATTTAGAAGGCAGATGGTAGTGTATTCCGATAAGCCTGAGGGGCCGTATTCCGAGCCCGTATTTATTGATGAGGACGGGATTGACCCCGGACTTTTTAATGACGATGACGGAAGGCGATATATGCTTCTAAACCGCGGGGCCAGGATTTTTGAGCTTGATAAGACTGGGACAAAAAAGATATCTGGCGCCAGGCTCCTTTACTATGGCAGTAACAAAAGAGCTCCTGAAGGCCCTCATATCTACAAGAAGGACGGTTATTATTATCTTTTGCAGGCGGAGGGCGGAACAGGCCCCGGT
>JAGDCK010000148.1 GCA_017958585.1 Lachnospiraceae bacterium | reverse complement strand
AGACAATAAGGCGGGTACGAGGTATTTTGTCGTGATCCTGTTTTTCGTCGGTGCCATTGCAGGCGGGCAGAATGTCTACCGCATGGCAAAAGGTATTTATGACAAACCAAAAGAGGGTAAGACCTCAAAAAGAGAGAATGACAACACTGACAGAGAGACTAAAGCAAAGTAACAGAATTATATTGGAGATGGACACGGGGCTTATTCTGTGGGGGATCCTGACCAATATCGGGGGACTGTTCTTTGATCATAACCTTTATAAATACACGGCCGGAATCTGGTTCGGCGTGCTTTTTGCATTTGTCACCGTGATACATATGTACAGGAGCCTCGACAGGGCGCTTGACTACGATGAAAAAAATGCAAGAGCCATCACTTCAAGAGGCTATATGATAAGGTACACGGCGTTCATTATCATAATGGTCATCATAGTCCTGACGGACGTTCTTTACTGGTACAGCGTTTTTCTTGCGTACATGGGTGTGAAAGTAGCGGCTTATATACAACCGTTTACACATAAGTTTTATAACCAAATATTCCACGAAAGTGACCCGGTGGCCCGGCCTTTGGATGAAGAAAATACAGGCGGGGATTCCCGGGACAAAGGGGAAAATAATTAAAAGGAGGTGACGTTATGCTGAGCGGTATATTGTTATCCGATGATATTGATTTCATGATCCACGGATTGTTTCAGTATTCTTTCTTTGGACATGAAGTATGGATAACAACTTCACATGTGTGTCTGCTTATCGTGATGCTGATACTCATCATTTTTGCCATAGCGGCAAACAGGGCCATGAGTAAGGCGACGGAAGTCCCCACGGGCTTTCAGAACGTGGTGGAACTCATTGTGGAAAAACTCGATGACATGGTGTATTCCAACATGGGCAATTTCGGAAAGAGATTCAGAAACTATATCGGTACCATATTTATCTTTATCCTGATATGTAATCTCTCCGGTTTGCTGGGCCTTAGACCCCCAACCGCGGATTACGGTGTCACATTGCCATTGGGTGTAGTAACATTCTTCTTGGTACACATTAATCAGTTCAGGTATAACAAGCTTGGGGATGTATGGAAGGATCTGACCTCACCGCTCCCGCCGTGGTTGCCTATATGGCTTCCCATCAACCTGATAAGTGAATTTGCAGTGCCTGTATCATTGTCGCTGCGTATGTTCGCCAACGTATTGTCGGGTACGGTAATGATGGCTTTGATCTACGGACTGCTTAAGTGGGCGGCAGTTATCTGGCCCGCAGCTCTTCATGCATACTTCGATATATTCTCCGGTGCGATACAGACTTACGTGTTCTGTATGCTGACCATGACTTATATCAAAAATGCTGTTCCGGCTGAAACGGAATAATCTACATATTGAGAATTCAAAAAAACGGTCAAAGATTAGACCTAAAAAACAGGAGGAAACAAAATGGATTTTAACGAGAATTTTATTTACGGATGTTCTGCAATCGGCGCAGGCCTTGCAGTAATCGCAGGTATCGGACCCGGTGTAGGCCAGGGTATCGCAGCAGGACACGGTGCTGCAGCAGTTGGACGTAATCCCGGAGCAAGATCAGAGATCATGTCAACCATGCTTCTTGGTCAGGCCGTAGCAGAGACCACAGGTCTTTACGGTTTGCTTGTAGCAATGCTCTTAATGTTCGTAAAACCTTTCAAGGGTTAATTCTTTTCATATTGGAATCCCCAATGGATAAAATATGGAAAGGAGGTAAATAATGATACTTTTAACAAGTGGCGAGTCCCTGGAGAGAATGTTCGGTCTGGACTGGCAATTGATAGCAGACGCGTCGCTTACTTTGATAGCGGTATTCGTTCTCTTTACGCTTTTAAGCTATCTGCTTTTTGCTCCTGCAAGAAAGATGCTGGAGAGTCGTTCCGAAAAGATCAAAAACGAACTTGATCAGGCAAAGAGCGACATGGAAAAAGCTGAGAGCCTCAAAGCCGAATACGAAGAGAAGATCAAAAATATCGAAAAGGAAGCTGAGGAGATCATGAGCGAAGCTCGTAAGAAAGCCCTTCTCAGTGAAAACCAGATCGTTAATCGCGCAAAGGAAGATGCGGCAGCTATTGTTGACAGAGCACAGGCTGAAGCCAGACTTGAGAAGCAGAAGATGTCCGACGACATCAAAAAGGAGATCATCTCCGTTGCTTCCGTTTTGGCGGGTAAGGTCGTGAACGCTTCCATCGATACAACAGTTCAGAATGACCTTATCGATGAGACTCTGAAAGAGATAGGTGAGGATACATGGCAAAATTAGTTTCCCGAGTTTACGGTGAGGCGCTTTACGAAGCGGCCGGTGAGCAGGGTAAGCTGACCGAGATCATGGATGAGATAAAGGCTTACAAAGAGATCATGGATAAAAATCCCGATTTCGATAAACTGATGTCCCATCCCGGTGTCCCCAAAATGGACAAACTTGAAGTCATGAAAAATGTCTTCAACGGTCGTGTCGATAACATACTTGCCGGATTTTTGGAGACTGTGATAGACAAAGAGAGATACAGAGATCTGGATTCAATCTTTGAATATTACATCGCAAAGGTCAAGGAAAGCGAAGGGATCGGCATTGCATATGTTGCTTCGGCTGTCGAAATGAACGACTCACAAAAAGCAAATGTCATGAAAAAACTGCTTGAGACCACAAAGTACAAATCCTTCGAGATGCATTACGAAGTGGATCCCGCACTTATCGGCGGAATGACCATCAAGGTCGGTGACAGAGTGGTTGACAGTAGTGTCAGAAACAAACTGGATGCGCTTACAAAAGAGCTTTTGGGCATTCAGTTAGGATAAAATTTTTAGAAAGGTGATGCAGAACATGAATTTAAAACCAGAAGAAATAAGTTCTGTAATCAAGGAGCAGATTGAGAGATATTCATCCACACTTGATGTATCCGATGTGGGTACCGTTATTCAGGTGGCGGATGGTATTGCCCGTGTACATGGTCTTGAGAATGCTATGCAGGGCGAGCTTTTGGAATTCCCCGGTGAAGTTTACGGAATGGTCCTTAACCTGGAAGAGGATAATGTTGGTGTTGTTCTTCTTGGATCTGCCAAGAACATCAATGAGGGTGATACCGTAAAGACCACAGGACGAGTTGTGGAAGTTCCCGTAGGTGACGCACTTCTTGGACGTGTTGTAAATGCTTTGGGACAGCCCATCGACGGAAAGGGACCCATCCAGTCGGATAAGTTCCGTAAGATCGAGAGAGTTGCCAGCGGTGTTATCACTCGTAAGAGTGTGGATACTCCTTTACAGACAGGTATTAAAGCTATCGATTCTATGATTCCCATCGGACGCGGACAGCGTGAGCTTATCATCGGTGACCGTCAGACAGGAAAAACTGCCATTGCGATTGATACCATCATCAATCAAAAGGGACAGAATGTAAAATGTATTTATGTTGCTATCGGTCAGAAGGCTTCTACCGTAGCAAATATTGTAAAGACTCTTGAAGAGTTTGGAGCAATGAATTATACAACGGTTGTTGTATCAACAGCCAGCGACCTTGCTCCCCTCCAGTATATCGCTCCTTATTCAGGATGCGCTATCGGTGAGGAATGGATGGAGAACGGAGAAGACGTACTGGTGGTATATGACGACTTAAGTAAGCATGCCACCGCATACCGTACACTCTCCTTGCTCCTTCGTCGTCCACCCGGACGTGAAGCTTATCCCGGTGATGTATTCTATCTCCACTCCAGACTTCTGGAGCGTGCAGCGAGAATGAGCGAGGAATACGGCGGAGGTTCCCTCACAGCCCTTCCCATCATTGAGACACAGGCAGGAGACGTATCAGCTTACATTCCTACCAACGTTATCTCCATCACTGACGGACAGATCTATCTTGAGACCGAAATGTTCAACTCAGGTTTCAGACCTGCTATCAACGCCGGTCTTTCCGTATCCCGAGTAGGTGGTGCGGCACAGATCAAGGCTATGAAGAAGATTTCGGCACCCATCCGTACAGAGCTTGCTCAGTACAGAGAGCTTGCATCCTTTGCCCAGTTCGGATCAGAACTTGACAATGATACAAAGGAAAAGCTTGCTCAGGGTGAAAGAATCAGAGAGGTATTAAAACAGCCACAGTACAAGCCCATGCCTGTTGAATATCAGGTAGTTATAATCTATGCGGTTACCCGCAAGTATCTGCTTGATGTGCCTGTTGACAAGATAACAACTTTTGAGAAGGACTTCTTTGAATTCATCGATACAAAGTATCCTGAGATCACTGAGAACATCAGAACAGAAAAAGTAGTAAGTGATCAGACTGAGGAACTTCTTAAAAAGGCGCTTGACGAGTTTAAAGCGGAGGTTTAATCTATGGCATCTATGCGTGATATTAAGCGCCGCCGAAGCTCAATCCAGGGAACCCAGCAGATAACGAAAGCCATGAAGCTGGTTTCCACTGTAAAGCTCCAGCGAGCAAGAGTAGGAGCTGAACACGCGACACCGTATTTTAACTGTATGTACAACACAGTCGGATCGATCCTGTCCAAGGTTGGAAATATCGAGCACAGATATTTGCAGTCCGGGGCAAGCACAAAGAAGGCTGTTGTGGTAATAACCTCTAACCGTGGTCTTGCAGGAGGATACAACTCCAACATCGTAAAGCTTATCACCAGACATGAGAGCTGGAAGCCTGAGGATGTAGTGGTATACGCCATCGGAAACAAGGGCCGTGAAGCTCTCTCCAGAGGCGGATACGAGATCAAAGAGGATTTACCGGATGTGATCGAAGCCCCCACATACAACGATGCAAAGACACTCACGGACAGACTCCTTGAGGCCTTTGCGGCAGGTGAGTTTGGCGAGATCTATCTGGCATATACATACTTTAAAAATACAGTTGTTCATGAACCGAAACTTATCAGATTGTTGCCGGTGGAATATGAAGGACAGGAATCCGAGGAGGATTCAAAGGTCATCATGAATTTCGAGCCGGAGGATGTTGAAGCTCTTGAGCTCATCATTCCTAAATATATTTCATCCCTTATCTACGGCGGACTGATGGAGGCTGTGGCATCCGAGAACGGAGCCAGAATGCAGGCCATGGATAATGCCACCAGCAATGCGGAGGAAATGATCGACAAACTGGGACTCATGTACAACCGCGCGCGTCAGGGCTCGATCACTCAGGAGCTTACCGAGATCATCGCAGGCGCAGAAGCAATTAGCTAATTAAATTACTTTTCCGAATGGAAAGAAAAGAGGTAAAAATGGCAGGAGAGAATAAAGGAAAGGTTACCCAGATCATCGGTGCCGTTATGGATATCCGATTCGACAGCGGTGAACTTCCTGAAATTAACGAAGCAATTCGTATTCCTACCAAAGACGGAGCAGAGCTTACAGTTGAGGTATCCCAGCATCTTGGAGACGATACCGTCAGATGTATCGCCATGGGCAGTACCGACGGACTCACAAGAGGAATGGATGCCATCGCAACAGGAGCTCCCATCTCAGTACCGGTAGGAGAAAATACCCTTGGCCGTATCTTTAACGTACTCGGCCAGCCTATAGATAACAAACCTGCTCCCGAAGGAGTTTCCTATGAGCCTATTCACAGAGCCGCTCCCGCTTTTGAAGAGCAGGCTACCGACAAAGAGCTTTTGGAAACCGGAATCAAGGTCGTTGACCTTCTCTGCCCTTATCAGAAGGGTGGAAAGATCGGACTCTTCGGTGGTGCCGGTGTAGGAAAGACAGTTCTCATTCAGGAGCTTATCCGTAACATTGCCACAGAGCACGGCGGATACTCCGTATTTACAGGTGTTGGAGAGCGTACCCGTGAGGGTAACGACCTTTACCACGAAATGACAGAATCCGGAGTTATCGACAAGACAACAATGGTATTCGGTCAGATGAATGAGCCGCCGGGAGCAAGAATGAGAGTTGGTCTT
>JAGDCK010000147.1 GCA_017958585.1 Lachnospiraceae bacterium | reverse complement strand
GGGCGAGATAAAGAGTGATGTGTATGAAGCAGAGGATGCGGATTACGGCAATGTGACAAAGAAGCTTTTCAACAATACGGCAAAGGCATCGGGTTCCGGTTACATGCAGTATGACGGAAACGGAACAGGCTATGTGGAGTTTAAGGTGGACTCAAACTCTGCCGGACTCTATGCGCTGGGATTTAGATACAACAATACGGGGGATGCGGTAAATGCGGACCTTACAGTAAACGGAGCTGGCGCAGGAACCGTAACATTTGAAAAAAATGCAAATTACAAAGTGGATCTTGATATCAAAAAGGTTTACAACATAGCACTTAACGAGGGAGTAAACACTATCCGTGTAAGCGTGCCCGGACCAAGCACTTTAAATCTTGATACCATGATCGTCACAAAGGCAGTGAAATACGAGGCGGAGGAAGCTGAACTTTTAAACGGAGCCTTCGTGGAAAACTCCGATCATGCAGGCGGTATGTACAATGAAAATGCCACTGTGAAGTTTACGGTGACGGTTCCCACTACAGGATACTATGCGGTAAATTTAAGATATGCTGACGGCTTTAGTGTAACGGACGGCAGAAAATATGCGACCGTATTTGTAAACGATGAGGAAGTAAAAAAGAGCGAATTTTTCCCCACAGGATCATGGAGCACATACGGAACACGAATCGACAATCTCTATCTGAAGGCCGGAGAAAATACCATCGCCTATGTAAATGTAAAGGACAATGGGGCAAATACCGGTGATGTAAACTATGACTTCATCACAGTTACTGAGACAGTGACCCATACTTATAAGGCTGAAATAGCGGAAGAAGAGCAGGTTGAAGTCCCGGAGGAAACAGAACCTGAGGTAATTCCTGAAGAAGAGCCTGTAAATGAAGAGTCCGAGGCAGTTGAACCTGAAGCATCAGTCTCTGCCGGAGATGAAGAAAGTGCAGAGCCTGTGACCGTGACATACGAGGCGGAGGCTTCAGAACTTATAAACGGTGCCTTTGTGGAAGGCGGAGATCACGTCGGTGGAATGTATAACGGATTTGCTTCAGTTAAATTCCATGTAAACGTTGACGAAGACGGAATTTACAGCGTGGAAGTCGGATATGCAAACGGCCATGAAAGCGATGCCAAAAAGACTGCGGTATATGTAAACGGACAGCTAATAAGCGCAGTTGATCTACCCTATACAGGTCAATGGAATTCATGGAACAGCTTTTTCCTTGACCTGCCCCTTACAGCCGGTGAAAATGTGATTGCATTTGTTAACGACAGAGATTCTCTTGGTCTCTCCGGAGATGTAAACTACGATTATATAAAGGTTACAAGTCCAAAGGAAAGTGGCTTTGAAGGGCCTTCACAGACTATCAGATATGAGGCGGAACTTTCCGGATTGTCAAACGGAGTTGTCTCAGAGACGAACAATGCAGGATTTTCAGCGGTGGGATTTGCAGGCGGCATGTACAACAATAATGCCACCGTGTCCTTCAAGGTTTATGCTCCTGCAGCCGGTAAATACAATATCAATATCGGATACGCAAACGGAAACGGCACAAAATACGGACAGTTAGCTGTTAACGGAACATTTGTAAAAGAGGCAGAGCTTCCTACATCGGGAGGATGGTCTTCATATACGGCGACCACGACAGATGTGGATCTTTTACAGGGTGTAAATATCATTTCACTCTCAAATCTCCAAAACGAAACCGGAAACACGGGAGATGTAAATTATGACTATCTGGAAGTGGTTCTTCCCGCTTTGGAGGTTGTAGCTCCTGAACCTGATCCCGTTGAAGAGGAGCCTGTTACCAATCCTTCGGATGATCAGGGACAGCTTGAAAACGGTACAGATACGAATAATGAGGGTGATACAGATAACGAAAATACAGCTTTGTTAAAAACTCATGCATTGTGGAATGTGGCTGTTGAAAGCGAAGCTATCTACGATTTGACCATAAGCTACTCAAATGATTCTGCAAGCGGAATTTATTCGCTGCTTGTAAATAATGAGAAAAAAGCGGATGTTAAGCTTGAAAACGGTAAGAATTCAGAGACTGTGGCAGTAAAGCTTTCTGCAGGATCAAATGAGATAAAACTTGTAAGCGGCGATGTAACTGCAGAGCCCAATGTAAATAAGCTCCATCTGTCAAGGCGTATTCCTTGGTATTATCAGGCGGAGAATGCCACACTTAATGGCGTAAGAGTGATGAATGACCATCTCTACTATGACGGAACCGGATTCGTAGGCGGCTTTGAAGACGAGGGCGACTCAGTGGCATTCCTCACAAAAGTGGCTTACAGCGGAACACATACTGTTTCACTCATCTACTCCGGAGCATGGTCAAATGACATAACTGTCTCCATGTATATTAACGGACAGAAAGTCAAACAGCTTTCACTTCCTCCTACATCAAGCTGGGATTCATGGAATGAAGTGACAGAAGAAGTATACTTAAGAGCCGGCAAAAATGTAGTGGAATTCAAAAAGGATGCAGGTGATTCAGGAAACTTTAATATCGATGAATGTGTTGTTGATAAATACTCTACGGGAGAGACTACTGCGGCAGTCGGAAAACTGATCTCGGGAGAGGTATATGTCATAAGAGACAAGAACAGTTCACTTGCAGCAGACATCGATGGATATTCACCCGATGCGGGAAGAGAAGTGCATCTGTGGTATTACCTTGGAAACAATAACCAGAAATGGAAACTTGTGGACCTTGGAAACGGATATTACTCCTTCAAGGGTACCTACGGAAGTAAGAGGATCACCATCGCAGATGATCTCAGAGCATTTACGGCAGATGAAAACCCGGATGATCTTGGACAGCAGTGGAAGCTTGAAAAAGTGGGAGACTACTACAAGCTGATAAACAGAAAGTACAGTACAGGTGATACCACGAAGGTGCTCACTGTAAAAGACGATTCAAAGGCAGCAGGGGCGAGCCTTATTGTGGCTGAATACGACGGAAGGGATTCACAGCTCTTTTCAGTGGACGGAGGACTTCGTCACAACAGCACTGAGGTCAGAGATCCTCAAAGCGTGCTTAGTCCCGATGAATTTGCCGCATACGGAAGTCAGTATGTGTTGGCAGATCCGGTTATTCCTGAAGCCTATGATCCTTACACAACGGTAAATGATGGAATGGATCTTCGATATGAGGCGGCAAAGGCTACACTCTCAGACGGAGCGAGAGTGGAGGATGAGCACTCAGGATTTTTATCAAGCGACGGATATGTGGGCGGCATGTACAACGGAAATGCAGCCATCACATTCAGAGTAAATATCGAGACCGCCGGAAACTATACAATGAACCTTGGATATTGCAATGGATTTGGAGAAAACAAGGTTGCGGCTACTTTTGTAAACGGTGAGGCAGTCGATGGAACTTTGCTTCCTCCCACGGGCTCATGGGACAGTTGGGGCAGGACCACATTTACACTTGATCTTAACTCAGGCGTAAATACCATAGTGTTTATGAACAAAGCAGAGCTTACAGACGGTGTAAAGGGCGATGTAAACTATGATTATCTTGATATTGCAAAATATCCGAATACCGTAGTTGCAGAAGAATCACCATATACTGCTTTGGAAGAGAATATAAAGCACTTTGAGGCCGAGGAGGCAACACTACTTGGCGGAGCGTTCCTGGCAACAGACCATCACGACTATTCGGGAGATGGCTTCGTTGGCGGAATGTATAACGGAAGTGCAAAAGTATCGCTGAATGTTAATGCATCGGAGGCCGGTCTTTACAGATTTAATATCAGATACGCAAACGGATTCGGAACCGATGTTGAGGATAAAGCGGCAGCAGTTCAGGTTAACGGAAAGTTTACAGAGGCTCTTGTATTCGACAGAACAGGCTCCTGGGACGATTGGGGATTTGCCCATATTGACATTTACCTGAATGAGGGAATGAGCACTGTGGCATTTGCCAACAGTTCATCCCTTGCAGGACACGCAGGAGATGTAAATTATGATTACATCGAAGTAAGCAAAGTGACTGATGAGGCGGATGAACCTGAAGAGGAAACACCTGTTGAAAATACAGACCCTGATGAGGGTGGGGACCTCGAGAACGAAAAGCCTGATGAAGAGACCCCTGTTGAAAATATCCCTTCAGGTAAAACACCTTCGGGAAGCACTCCTTCAGGCACCGGTTCTTCAGGCGCAGGCCCTGTAATCGGTTCAGGCAATGCTTCACAGAATAAGCCGTTATCACCTGCAGAACAGATCATTCAGCATGTTTTAAACAACAATATATTTACAAGACTGCCCGGTCGCAGTAGAGTAAACGTGACAGAAGAGATCGCAGATGAAATCATTGAAAGCGAGAACCCGGAAAACGATGACATCGCAAATGATGATGCGGAGGCATCTTTATCAGAAAGTGATAAAGAAACTCTGATCACGGATGAAACTGCCCCTGAAAGCGACACTTTAGGGACTGCCGAGGAAAGTACCGATCTTCAGGATGAAAAAGCGCCTACGGATGCGGCTGTTAGTGGCAAAAACAGTGCCGTGCCTGTTATTGTGGCAGCGATTTTTGTGGCTGCAATAGGAGTGGCAGCAGGACTGTATGGCTATTTTAGAAAAAAGCGTGTCTAGGACCTTGAAAAAGTAAATAAGTTATAGTAAAAAAGGCTTGAAACCAAGCCTTTTTTATGTTATATTAATCAACTGTGATATATCAATTTCCTTGCTCACGTCAGATCGTGGGCCAGAGACCAAAAGGAGGTAACATAATGAACAAGTATGAATTAGCCGTTGTTGTCGGTGCTAATATCGAAGACGATGCAAGAACAGCAGTAGTTGATAAGGCAAAAGCTCTTGTGGAAAGATTTGGCGGCAACATCACAGAAGTAAAGGACGAAGGCAAGAAGAAACTTGCTTACGAAATCCAGAAGCAGAGAGATGCTTTCTACTACTTCATCGAATTCGAGGCAGAGGGTTCAGCAATCGCTGAGATCGAAAGCCGTATGAGAATTGCAGATGGCGTTCTTAGATACTTATGCGTTAGACAGGACGAGGCATAAATAGAAAGCGAGAAAAAATATGAATAAAGTTATTCTTATGGGAAGGTTAACACGTGATCCCGAGGTTAGATACTCACAGGGTGGTGAGTCATCACTTGCTATTGCGAGATACTCTCTTGCAGTAGACAGAAGACAGTCAAGAAACAACGGAGGAGATGAGCAGACAGCGGATTTTATCAATTGCGTAGCATTTGGCAGAACAGCAGAGTTTGCAGAGAAATATCTCCACAAAGGAACAAAGATTGCCGTTACCGGACGTATTCAGACCGGCAGCTACACAAATAAAGACGGACAGCGTGTTTACACAACGGAAGTTGTTGTTGAGGAACATGAATTTTGTGAGAGCAGAAATGCTTCTTCAAATTCAAGTGGTAACGACGGTTTCTCGGGCGGCAGCCAGCAGGCTCCTATGGGAGCGGCAGATGGCTTCATGAACATTCCCGACGGAATTGACGAAGAATTACCATTTAACTAAGTTTAAAGAATAGGAGGCAACCCTAATGGCTTTCAATAAAGGCGATAAGACCGACGCTCCTGTAAGGAGAAAAGGCGGACTTCACAGAAGAAAAAAAGTATGTGTATTCTGTGGCAAAGATAATACAATTGATTACAAGGATACAGCTAAGTTAAAGAGATACGTATCAGAGAGAGGAAAGATCCTTCCTCGTCGTATCACAGGTAACTGTGCAAAGCATCAGAGAGCTCTCACTGTAGCTATCAAGCGTGCACGTCACCTGGCACTTATGCCTTATGTACAGGATTAATCAATAATACAGGATTATTTAGAACACCTTTTGGAAGAAATTCCAAAGGGTGTTTTTTTTATATGATCCATATGATATAATTAGACGTAAGCAATTTTTCTAAAGAATCTTTTAAATCTATTTTCTT
>JAGDCK010000146.1 GCA_017958585.1 Lachnospiraceae bacterium | reverse complement strand
CTGTTCTCGTTGTTTACCAGGAGGTTTGTGAGGTAACAGTGCCAGAGATTTCCGTGGAATCCGTAATTTCCGGCCAGATCAATCAGGGCGTGGATGCACTCGTAAAAAAGTGCTCTGCAGTCTTCTTTGTTATATGCTTCATTGTCGAAATTGTCCATAAGAAATGCCATATCCTAGAGGAGCTTGTCATCCTTTGCACTCATGTAGACGATAAGTTCCTTCTCCCTCATGGGCTTTCTCTCATCGTCTGCTATGCCGTGACTTTTAAGCACATTTCGCTGAAGCTTACGGCTGCTTGCCATGATATTTTCCATAAGACTTCCGGCTGCTTCTCCGTTAAAGTCTGAATGCGCCATGGCTTTAACCGAATCAATGACTTCCTGCTCTCTGCTTCTGTCAAGGACGGGCTTTCCGTTTTTTATCTTGTACTCGGCGATCTGACTGCTTACATCGAGACGCTCTTCCAAAAGCCCTACCATGTCCTTATCTATCTCATCTATTCTTCCTCTTAAATCCTTAATATCCATCTTTTCTATCTCCAAAATTATTTACTATAGATTTTATAACAAAAAAGCGTACTTATCAATACGGCTTAATTCCATATACGGTTCGGTTTTATATGAGCTTTAGCATCCTGCAGGGCTTTAGGCGCCATCCTCTCCTCACATTCTGAGGATTTGTAACCCTTTAGTGCGCTCTTATTTATTTTGCTCTCGCCCTATTAGCCTCTTTCGTTTCTGTGATTGCAGCAGAAGCGGGCTCTTTTACAGTTTATTTTCTATAATGCTTCATATACCCGTAATTCCTATTTTTCAGAATTGCTCCATACAGTTTTTCTGAAATTTTTACCCAAATAACCGTAATCATTTTTTAGCAAAATCTGGAGATTACAGTGAAATTCTACGTATCAATAAAAACACTGTAAATTTTTAGGTCACTCGCTTAATTGCCTTAGAAATTGTTACGGTTAATTTTCATTTTTTTATAGGAAAACTGTAATGGCTACAGTTTTATTACTCAAATCTTTAAAAAAACTGTAATGAGCAATTCCGGAACACAGTTATTTTTATAAAATCCTGATAAAAACTGTAACAGCGCAAAAAACAAGCCTAATCAACCCATAACAGTTCCGTAAGAGTTATAGCAAATCCACTTTCGCGCCCACCTGCGTTGCCGCGCAGCCGCATTCACTGCTCATAGCTGATACTTATAAAAAGGTCCGGAATAAACTCTGTTACTCCGAACCTTTCTCCTTACGCAGATAAACAATTCAAATATTTATGCCTTATCTGTTCAACTAATCATACCGTGTTATCCCTTTTGACTAATTATGCCTTATTCTCCTGCTCAACCAGTCTTGTGGCACCGTATCTCTCACGAAGCACAGGCTTTTCGATCTTGCCGGTAGCATTTCTGGGGATATCCGCAAAGATGATCTCCTTTGGTCTCTTGTACCTGGGCATGTCATTGCAGAACTCCTCCACCTCTTCCTTTGTGCAGGTGAAGCCTTCCTTGATCTCGATGATGGCCGCTGTCTTTTCGCCAAGTCTTCTGTCGGGAAGTCCGATAACGGCACAGTCCTTGATCTTGTTGAATTTCCTGAGGAAGTCCTCGATCTGAACGGGATAGATGTTCTCACCGCCGCTGACGATAACGTCTTTCTTTCTGTCAACCAGGAAGTAGAATCCGTCGGGATCCTGCATTGCCATATCTCCTGTGAAAAGCCATCCGTCCTTTATGGTCTCTGCGGTGGCTTCGGGGTTGTTGTAATAGCAGGTCATGACTCCGGGACCCTTTACACAAAGCTCACCAACTTCGCCCTGCTTAACGGTAACTCCGTCCTCATCCACGATCTTGCACTCCCAGCGATATCCGGGAACTCCGATGGCACCTACCTTGTGGACATTTTCAAGTCCCAGGTGCACACAGCCGGGGCCGGTGGACTCTGAGAGACCGTAGTTGGTGTCGTAGTCGTGATTTGGGAAGTATTCCTTCCATCTCTTTATAAGTGAGGGTGGAACGGGCTGAGCACCGATGTGCATCAGTCTCCACTGATCAAGTTCGTAATCTGAAAGCTTGATGGCGCCGCTGTCCAGTTTATCCAGGATATCCTGCGCCCAGGGTACCAGGAGCCAGACGATTGAGCACTTTTCCGTGGATACGGCTGAGAGAATGGTCTCAGGCTTTGTGCCTTTTAAGAGGACTGCCTTACTTCCCACAACCAGGCTTCCCATCCAGTGGAATTTTGCTCCCGTGTGATACAGGGGCGGGATGCACAAAAATACGTCGTCATGGGTGGTCCTGTGATGCTTTTGTTCCATTTCAGCGGCCTGAGTCAGACTTAAATGCTTGTGAAGGATAGCCTTGGGGAAACCTGTGGTTCCTGATGAAAAATAGATGGCACCGAAATCATCCTCGGTTATCTTTACATCCGGAGCCTTGCTGGAGCAGTCAGCCACCAACTCATGATAGCTTTCCGCAAACTCGGGGCAGCTGTCTCCCACATAAATAAGAAGTCTTCCTTTTAAAAGCTTCTCCGCATGCTGCTCGATACGTCCGATAAAAGGTGATGAGAACACGATCATGTCCACTTCCGCAAGTTCTGCGCAATAGAGGATCTCGTCCGCGTCATATCTGAAATTAAAAGGTACTGCAATGGCGCCACTCTTTAAAATACCAAAGTAGATGGGCAGCCACTCCAGGCAGTTG
>JAGDCK010000018.1 GCA_017958585.1 Lachnospiraceae bacterium | reverse complement strand
TGCAAGTCCGAGAGCGCAGGGGCATGAAATCACAAGGACCGCGATTGCTCTCTCTAAGGCATCAGCAAAGTCAGCCCCAACTAAAACCCAGGTGATACATACCAAAATCGCGATCACAATGACCGCCGGTACAAATACAGCTGAAACCCTGTCGGCTATCCTTGCAATGGGAGCTTTTGACGCAGCTGAAGCAGATACCATCTCTATGATCTGCGAAAAGGTGGTATCCTCGCCCACCTTAAGTGTCCTTGCCTTGAAAAATCCGGAGCTGTTTATGGTGGCTGCAGAAACCCTGTCTCCCACAGTCTTATCCACGGGAATGGATTCTCCCGTAAGTGCCGACTCGTCCACAGCTGCCTCACCGCTTATTATCTCGCCGTCTGCGGGAATGGATTCCCCGGGTCTTACAACAAAGATATCACCCACTTTGACTTCATCTATGGGGACAACAGTCTCTACCTCACCATTAAGCACGACGGCGGTTCTTGGTGCCATCTTCATAAGGTTTTTTAATGCATCCGTGGTCCTTCCCTTTGAATAGGCTTCCAGAGTCTTTCCCACGGTTATAAGGGCAGGTATCATGGCAGCCGCCTCAAAATAAAGGCCGTTATGATAAATATCCATGATATCCTCATTTGGCGTACCTGTGGTAACGAGGAAAGTCATCTTGTATACAATGTACAGAGACCATCCAAAGGATACGCTTGAGCCTAAGGCCACCAGAGTATCCATGTTGGGACTCAGGTTTTTAAGGCTCTTAAAGCCTGATATAAAGAAAGCCCTGTTTATGTACATAACAGTGAGTGCGATCAAAGCCTGGGTAAAGGAAAGTCCCAGGTGATTATGCTCAAAAAAGAAAGGCACGGGCCACCCCAGCATATTGTGCCCCATGGTTATGTACATAAGTATCACAAGCCAGACCGCTGAGCTTATAAGTCTCTTTAAAAGCTTTGGAGTCTCTTTATCCTTTAAGGTTTCCTCCCTCATATTTATCTTTGCTTCGTAGGATGAGTCCTTTTTTTCAGGCATCTGGAGTCTTGCTCCGTATCCCGCTTCCTCAACGGCCTTTATAATGTCTTCAGGGGAGACATCTCCCTCCACCGTCATGGAATTGGTCAAAAGAGACACATTCACATTTTTTACATCTTTTACCTTGCATACCGCCTTTTCCACATGAGCCTGGCAGGCGGCGCAGGTCATTCCGGTAACAGCATATTCTTTCATTTAATACCTCTTTTCAGATCTTTCCCGATAAAAATAAAGCATTTATCTCATAAGTTTCTGCAAAACAGCACAGAGTTCATCTATGGTCTCATCCTTGCCGTTTTTGATATCGGGAGCAACGCATCCCTTTATGTGGCAGGAAAGCAAAACCTTGTTAAATGAGTTTAAAGCGTTTGTGATGGCGGATACCTGAATCAGGATATCGGGACAGTATTTATTCTCCTCCACCATTTTCTCAACACCTCTTATCTGACCCTCGATCTTTTTTAATCTGGTGATAAGCGCTTTCTGTTCCTCATCCGTTCTCTTTCTGTGCATATCTCTTCCGTCTGCGCAGCAGCAATTATTTATATCTGTCATAATAAATCCTCAGTCTTTCGTAAAACATTTTATATGCATACCCCACCGGGGTATCTTTCCAAAAGACAATATATACCCCCGAGGGGTATTTGTCAACAACAAGAAAGCATGTCGCTTGCGACATGCTCGCGCCGAGCGCGGTTGACGACAGTCAACATGATACTCTCGCACGAAGTGCGATGTGGGCAGAGTGCGCATCCATAGCGGAGCGCTTTTTACTTTATAGGAATGCGAAGCAATTTTCTATAAAGTAAAAACAAAGGCTTCCGGACATTGATCCGAAAGCCTTTAAATCTAAAAGTATTTACTTTGTGGTCATGAGAACCACCACCAGGACGGCAACGCCTCCCGTCACGGGGTTTATGGCAAGTTTCCTTAAGAACACGTTTGAGGTAATGCCCTCCTCCGTACTCTTTTCAAGGGGCAGCCACTCGGAGCTTGTAATGGCAGCCTCAACTGTGGCGCAGAAATTGGGCTCCGGTTTTCTGAGGGCTTTTAGCTCATTTCCAAATACCGGTTCCGCGTCAATGAAATTGGTGCGAAGTAAAAACTCCACATAGGACCTGTTGTATCTTAAGATATAATAGTCTCCGCCCTTTACCTCTATGACGCCCATGGGGATCGCATTGAAGTATTCATTTACCGCAAGTCCGTAATATCCGTTCTCCTTGGGGTCTCTTAGGGACGTCCTGCTGACCACATTGTAGTAGTCTGCTTCCAACAGTTTTTCATGTCCCGCCATGGGCTCTTTAAAGCAGATCTTTAATAACTCATCCGCAGTCAGCGGCTCGCTGAAATAGAATCCCTGAACTTTGTCGCAGCCGATCTCCTTTAAGAACTTCGCCTGTTCTTCGGTCTCCACGCCTTCCGCAATTGTATCTATTCCAAGCTTGTTCACCATCTGTATCAGTTCCGTCAAAAGGATATGATTCTTTTTTGAAGACTCAAAATCCTGCAGGAATTTCATATCAAATTTTATGAGATCAAACTCAAAGTATTGCAGAATATTGAGTGATGAATATCCGCTTCCGAAATCATCCATCCATACCTTAAAGCCTGCCTCGTGAAAGCGCTTGATCTGCTTTTGCAAAAAGTAGGGATCAAGACCCGCTACACTCTCCGTGACCTCAAAGGTCAGGATATTGCTGTCCACATTGTATTTGTCCGCAAGCTCGCATATCTCGCTTACCATATCGCAGAGAATAAAGTCATATCTGGAGAGGTTCACGGATACGGGGAATACTATTGCTCCCATGCTCCTGTTTCTGTTTATATCCTGGAGCACCTTCTCCACCATATACAGATCCAGCCTGTGGATCAGCTTTGCATCCTCAAGCACGGGAACAAAAAGCTCCGGCGATATGATACCCTTCTCCGGATCGTCCCACCTTGCAAGGGCCTCCGCATCGCTCATCTTGCCGTTTACGGTTCTGATAATGGGCTGATAGTAAGGCTTTATCCAGTCCTCATCCAGGGCTCTCCTGAAATTGTGGAGCACATAATCCTTGCCCTGGGACATTATCTTGATCTTTTCGTTGTAATAATAGTACGAGGAGACGTAAGCGCTCTTTTCCTGGTCCCCCGCCATCTTTGCCTTGTCGCAGGCAAGGCTGGGGTCTATATCCCTGTCCTCCTCGGAATAGATATATATTCCGACTCTTAAAGGCGGCGCTTTCTCATCGTCCTCCTCCCTGAGTTCCTTGAATACACTTTTAAGTTCTTTTACCAGGTTCTCGTTTGGAGTGTAAACCGCAAATCTGTCCTGACCCAGACGCCCGCAGTTTTCCGTGCTGAAATGCCTTTTTAATATCCTTGCAAGCAGGATCAGGAGTTTATCGCCCTCAGCCATTCCGTATTTTTCATTGTAGAATTTCATGCCCGAGAGATCAAAATACAGCATGGCGGGAACCTTGCCGCTTGCAAAAATAGACCTGACTCCTTCAGTGGCCAGACTGATAAAATAGGACATGTTAGGAATTCCTGTCAGGGTATCGTAATAATTTCCGATAATGAGTTTTTCCTGTCCCAGCAGTCCATTCAGATTTTTCTGGAACAGTTCTCCAACAGTCTTCTCTTCGTCATAGATGATGTTCTCGATCATATACCATGTGATACACAGTCTGACACCATCCTCAAAAAAAGCCTTTCCGTTGGAATGGATAAAAACATATTCACCTGTCTTATGGGATTTGGTCCTGTAGACGATATCGTAACTGTCTTCCTTTCCCGATGCAAATCTGTAGGACGCATCAGCCACCCTTGCCACATCCTCAGGATGTGCATAGCGATACATATCATTGTCCATAAGATATGATATGTCTTCCCTGGTGGCTCCCATCAGGTCACACATACCCTTACTCACCAGAACAGTCACGATCCGCTTGTCAATAAATTGATAGATAACATAAGGAATTTCGGATTCCTCCAGAAACTTCCTTTTTTCATCCGTGAAAGAAAACTTATCCATTTGATCCCCCCAAAAGAATCAATCGTGTTTTTCCATAACTAGCTTATTTATTATAGCATCTTGTCTGACAATTTGCTATAAAAAAGTACAGAAAACTGCCTTATTGCGTGAAATAATAAATTAAATCAATATATAACTTATTATTATCAGAATATTTTATAATCATTAACGGTTCATCATGTAAAAGTGAACCCTTTGGTATCCAGTTCCGGATAAATACGATTTACTGAGATAGGAACTCCCGACTTGTTTAAAAAACAGTGAGTACTTTTTGCCACCGCTCTGTCTTCCCCTGTCTCTTTATCATACATTCTGTAGGCTATCTCCATCTTGTGTCCGTCGTAGGAGAGGCATTTTGTCTCTATCACAACGGAATCATCAAATTTAACGGCGCTTCTGTATTCTATGGAAACCGCAAGCACCGGCGATGTGATCTCAAGTTCCTCCATCTGCTTAAATCCAAGACCCATCTGCTCCAGCATGTTCATTCTGGCATCCTCCATCCAATTGATATAATTGGAATGGTTTATTATCCCCTGCTGATTGGTCTCATGATATTTCGTATGATGTATATAGGGTTTTATCTCAAACTCCTTTGGCTCGTGAATCTTGATCTCGTTAGACATATTGATCACACCTCCCAAAACATTACTGCTTTAAATCTTTTTATTATTTTAATCTATGGAAAAACGCCCTGCCAAAAGGCAGGGCGAATGACCACTCTTAGATATCTGCCTTCCAAAGTCCGTGCAGATTGCAATATTCATATGCTGCCACAGCTTTTTCCCCTTCAGCAAGCACAAAACAAGCCTCGGGAACCTCGCCGGGTTTTAAATCTTTTTTCTGATATCCTTTGTCAGTCTCAAGGATGACAAACTGGATGTAATGCTCTTCCATCATGGGATGAGCCACGAAACCAACCTTTACTTTGATGTTGTTTCCATCTTTCTCCACAACGGGTACATGCTTCTCAAAAGCAGCATCAACGGTGTTAGGAACCACCTCTGTCATCTCCTCGCCGCAACAAACAGGTGTGCAGCCGGATTTGTTGGTAAGAAAAGTTACGAAATTTCCGCATTTGTTACATTTGTAGAATAACATTACTATACCCTCCTTTGTGCAATATGAAAAGATTAGAAGTTATCTTCGTGAACCTCGAAATAGCTCTGAGGATGGTTACATACGGGACAAACCTCGGGAGCCTCTGTGCCGATCACGATATGACCGCAGTTTCTGCACTCCCATACAGTTACGCCTGCCTTCTTGAACACTTCAAGCTTCTCCACATTCTGAAGGAGTTTTCTGTATCTCTCCTCGTGGTGCTTCTCGATCTCGCCAACACCTCTGAACTGCTTAGCAAGCTCGGGGAATCCTTCCTCCTCAGCTTCCTTTGCCATGCGCTCATACATGTCGGTCCACTCGAAATTCTCACCGTCTGCAGCTGTCTTTAAGTTCTCTTTTGTATCTCCCAAAAGTCCGAGATGCTTGAACCAAAGTTTTGCATGCTCCTTCTCGTTCTCTGCCGTCTTTAAGAAAAGAGCTGCGATCTGCTCATATCCTGCCTTCTTTGCAACTGATGCAAAATAGGTATATTTGTTTCTGGCCTGGCTCTCACCTGCGAAAGCCTCAAGCAGATTTTTCTCTGTCTTTGTTCCCGCATAGGGGTTTTTCTTTTCTTCAAGTGCTGTAAATACGCCCTTCTGATGGCACTTAGGGCATTCATCGGGAGCCTGATCGCCCTCATGAACATAACCGCAAACCTTACATACGTACTTCATTATCATATCCCTCCGTCTGTTTATTTTCACTGCAAAACATTACAAAAACATTACTGTTTTATGATTATTATATTGTCTGAAAATGATACTGTCAACGTGAATATCACGTTGTTTTTGTTGCATTTTTAACAAAAAACTGAATGCTTTTTTTGAAAAAAACAAATGTCTTTACAGGTTGTCCAAAAGGCCCTGAATTCCGTCTCTCTCATATATCTTTTTGTAATATGAAACCTCGTTCTGAATAAGTTCATCAATGACCTTCATTCCCAAAAGTTCCACCGGCGCCTTGTCATCTGTCATAAGATAATCTCCGGGGATATATGCGGTCAGATCAGCTTTTACTCTGTCCATCATATTGATCAGGTCATCATCATCTTCCATGGAAAGATTGAATTCAAATCTGCTTAGCATGTCACCGTTATTTGAGGCAAAAAGTTCCCTGTTGGTGGAACCCTTTACATCCGCGGTGCAGACTTTAGTAAACACATTTGAGATGGTATCTGCCAGGTACTCATTGATATTTCCCTCTTCATCACCATGCATGTTCATGTTCACCACCATCACGCCGTCATCCTTTAAATGTTCCTTCACAAGGGTAAAAAACTCCACGGAAGACATCTGAAAGGGTATGGTAATATCCTGATATGCATCCACCATTATCACATCATATTTTTCATCAATGGCATTTAAAAACGCCCTCCCGTCATAGGTTGTGACCTTCACATCACTTGAGAGTTCAAAATATTTATTTGCAAGGTCCGTTATCTTTTCATCGATTTCAACCCCCTCCACCTTCACGTTTGAAAAATATCTCTCGCACTGGGTGGCATAGGTGCCCGTACCGTTTCCCAGGATCAGGATATCAAAATTATCCTTTTCCGAAATTCCCGCCATAAAGGGAGCCGCCATTGCATAATCGTAATACATTCCGGTAAGGCCCCTGTCCTTCAGATACACGCTCTGAACTCCAAAGAGCACATTTGTGGAAAGAACCACTCTGTCGCTGTTTTCATAAACCTGAAGATAATTGTAAATGGACTCGCCTTCGTAAGTCAGGTCCTTTTGCCAGAAGGCAAAGCTGTTACCATGTCCGAAAACGCAGCACAGAGTAAATATCAAGATGCTCACCGGCACCTTTTTGATCTTACCCATGCCAACCTTTAAACTCAAAAAATAAACGATACAAAGAATAAGGAGTATCCCGGCAAAGATCAGGAATGTCACGGATGTTCCCACCGCAGGGATACTGATAAATGTGGGCACGAAGGTTCCTATGATGCTTCCTAAGGTATTTGATGCGTTAAGTTTTCCCACCACGCTTCCGCTGTCATCAAGACTGTCAACGGAATATTTTACAAGGGAAGGTGTGACAGTTCCCAGCAAAAACAGCGGGAATACAAATATCACCATACATGCCGCAAAACCTGCGATCACCAGGAAATTGCTGTTTACGGAAAAGATCAAAAGCGCGGATATTCCAAGTATTATATATTTTCCCACCACGGGAATTGCCGCTATCCAAAGGGAAGCGATCAGGATCCTGCCATAGAGTTTGTCGGGGTTTGGATCCTTGTCCGCTTTCTTTCCTCCGTAGAGATTTCCAAGGGCCATGGCGATCATGATGGTACCGATTATGATGGTCCACACGATCTGGGATGAGCTGAAATACGGTGCCAGGAGTCTGCTGGCTCCAAGTTCCACCGCCATCACGGACATTCCCGCAAAAAATTCAGTAAGATACAGATAAAATTTATTCTTTAAAACAGGTCTTTTCAATTATTTCTTCCTCCATGCATTTTTTGGTTTTTTAAGCCCTTTTCAGACCATGACAATGCCTGTAAGCATCCTTCCGCAGTTTTCCTTATCCCTCCTGTAGGAGTCAAGGTTATTTGATTCAAAGGTGCACACATTGATATCCTTTATATTTTCAGATCTAAGTCCGGCTTTTTTTAGGGTAATGCGGATCGCTTCCGAGAGATTTAACAAGTATTTTCCGTTTTCTTTTTTTGTAAAGATCACGGATACTTCACTCTCATCGAAGTTTTTTTCAAATTCCGGGATCAGGTCAAAGCTTACCTCATAACAGTCCTTACAGATATGGGGTCCAATCACGCAATATATGTTTTCGGGCCGGCTCCCGTACTTTTCCTTCATCATATTGACTGCATTTAATGAGATCTCGGACGCTGTGCCTTTCCATCCGCTGTGAACCATTCCTATAACGCCCTTTTGCCTGTCATAGAGAT
>JAGDCK010000017.1 GCA_017958585.1 Lachnospiraceae bacterium | reverse complement strand
GGGCCTGACCCCTTGTCTCATTTTATATCATCTTATTCAGATATATTATTCTTCTGTTGTTTCTGCAACTTCTACAGCATCTTTAAGTGAAAGGCTGATCTTGCCCATTCTGTCAACGTCAAGAACCTTAACTCTGACAACATCTCCGATGTTTACTACATCTTCAACTTTTTCTACTCTTTCCTGAGCAAGCTTTGATATATGGATCATTCCATCCTTGTTAGGAGCAAGCTGTACAAATGCACCGAAAGGCATAATTCTTACAACTTCACCTTCATAAGTCTTTCCAACTTCGATTGGATCAACTATAGAACGGATTGTCTTAATTGCTTTCTCGATACCTTCTTTCTCAGTACCACATACAGAGATATTTCCATCATCATCGATATCGATCTTAACTCCTGTCTCTTCGATGATAGAGTTGATTGTCTTACCACGCTGTCCGATAACTTCACCAATCTTCTCAGGATCGATTGTGATGAACTTAATCTTAGGTGCGTACTCATTAACTTCCTCACGTGGAGCAGGGATAGCTTTAAGCATGCACTCATCGAGGATGAAGAATCTAGCCTGTCTTGTACGCTCGATAGCACCCTTGATAATCTCATCTGTAAGACCATGAATCTTGATATCCATCTGAATAGCTGTGATACCTTCTTTAGTACCTGCTACCTTGAAGTCCATATCTCCGAAGAAGTCTTCAAGACCCTGGATATCTGTAAGAAGAACGAAGTCATCGTCTGTCTCACCAGTTACAAGACCGCAGCTGATACCAGCTACAGGAGCCTTTATAGGTACACCTGCTGCCATAAGTGACATACATGATGCACATGTTGAACCCATTGATGTAGATCCGTTTGACTCAAATGTCTCGGATACGGCACGGATTGCATATGGGAAGTCCTCCTTTGAAGGAAGAACAGGTGTAAGTGCTCTCTCAGCAAGAGCTCCATGTCCAATCTCACGACGTCCTGGTCCACGACTTACCTTTGTCTCACCAACTGAGTATGAAGGGAAGTTGTAGTGATGCATGTATCTCTTCTCTGTTACGAAGTCATCAAGACCATCGATTCTCTGTGCCTCTGAAAGAGGTGCAAGTGTAACGATGTCACAGATCTGTGTCTGTCCTCTTGTGAACATAGCTGAACCATGAACTCTAGGAATGAGATCAACCTCAGCTGCAAGAGGTCTGATCTGATCAAGTGCACGACCATCCGGACGCTTGTGATCCTTGAGGATCATCTTACGAACTGTCTTCTTCTGATACTGATAAAGAGCATCTCCGAGGAATGCGAGCCACTCTTCATTATCTGCATAGCGCTCCTTGAGCATATCCTTGAATGCATCTATATTCTTTTATCTTGTCTGCTTGTCGTCTGTAAATACAGCCTCTTCCATCTGCTCTGGTGGGATAACTGTCTTGATATCCTCAAAGAGCTCTTCTGGAACTGCATAGCTCTTGTAAGTAAACTTCTCTTTACCACACTCAGCAACGATACCGTCGATGAACTCGATAACCTTCTGGTTAACCTTGTGTGCCTCGAAGATAGCCTCGAGCATCTTGTCCTCAGGAACCTGATTAGCACCAGCCTCGATCATGATAACCTTATACTTTGTTGAAGCAACTGTAAGGTTAAGGTCACCTACCTTCCACTGTTCCTGTGTAGGATTGATCACAAGTTCTCCGTCGATCATACCAACCTGTGTCATTGCGCAGGGGCCGTCGAAGGGGATATCTGAAATACATGTTGCGATTGATGCGCCGAGCATAGCTACAAGCTCAGGTCTGCACTCGGGATCAACGCTCATTACCATGTTGTTAAGTGTTACGTCGTTACGATAATCCTTGGGGAAGAGGGGACGCATGGGTCTGTCGATAACACGGCTTGTGAGGATAGCATTCTCTGAAGCCTTTCCCTCTCTCTTGTTGAATCCTCCGGGGATTTTGCCAACGGCATACATCTTTTCCTCATACTCTACTGAGAGAGGGAAGAAATCGATACCGTCTCTGGGTTTTTCTGATGCGGTTGCAGTTGAAAGCACTGTTGTATCACCATAGTGCATAAAGGCACAACCGTTTGCCTGCTTGCCGACACGATTGATGTCGACTACGAGTTTACGACCTGCAAGGTCCATTTCATAACTCTTGTACATTTTTCCTCCTTTTCTGCCTCTTGGGCACACATATTTGGCGGGAGGATGCCGAAACTACTGAAAAAATCAGGAGTCTTCCTAAGCTTTTCAGCGGTCTCGGAAATCTCCATCCCGCTCAAATGTAAATAAAGCGGAGCGCATTTTGAGCGCACTCCGCTTTTGTTTGGCACATTATTTTCTCAGACCGAGTTTCTCGATGAGTGAACGATATCTCTCGATATCTTTCTTCTTAAGATACTCAAGAAGGCCACGTCTCTGACCTACCATCTTAAGCATACCGCGGCGTGAGTGATGATCCTTGGGATTAGCCTTAAGGTGCTCGGTTAACTCCTGGATTCTTGCTGTAAGAACTGCTACCTGTACTTCAGGTGAACCGGTATCGCCGGCTGTTCTTGCATACTCATTCATAATGGCTGTTTTCTTCTCTTTTGAAATCATTTTAAATTTCCTCCTTATAAAAATCAAATATGGCCCTCACCAAGACTAAGGTCGGAGTGTCCATAACCTGAGTGACGGCTAATCATACTAGGGTATTGTAGCATAAGAATCAGTGATTGTAAATCTTTATTTTTCCGATGCAAAGTGCATTTAACCCTGTATTAAAATGCGGACAGCCTGTTTTTTATCCTGTCCATGGCTTCCAATGTATTCTCGCGACTTCCGAATGCGGTCAGTCTGAAATACCCTTCGCCGCTTGGTCCGAATCCCGAACCCGGGGTACCGACCACGTTGCACTCATTAAGGAGCATATCAAAAAATTCCCAGCTTGTCATCTTATCCGGTGTCTTTAACCAGATATAGGGCGCATCCACGCCACCGCTTACGCTATAGCCTGCACTTTTAAGTCCCTCGAGAATTATCCTGGCATTTTCCATATAATATGAAACCTGCGCCTTGATCTGCCTCTGACCCTCTTCCGTATACACGGCAGCTCCTGCTCTTTGAACTATGTATGGTGCTCCGTTATATTTTGTTGCATGTCTTCTTGCCCAGAGAGCATGAAGGGTTGTGCCTCCTGCCTTTATATCCTTTGGAACCACGGTGTATCCCAGTCTTAAGCCCGTAAAGCCCGCATTCTTTGAAAAAGAGTGAAGCTCTATGGCGCAGTTTCTTGCTCCTTCACATTCATAGATTGAATGGGGCACATCACTGTTACTTATATATGCTTCGTAGGCCGCATCATATATTATGACGGAACCTTTTTCGTTGGCATAGTCTACCCATTTCTGAAGCTCTTTTTTGGTGATGGTGGCTCCTGTGGGATTGTTTGGAAAACACAGGTAAATAATGTCGGGGGTCTTATCCGGGATCTGCGGTGCAAATCCGTTTTCCATAAGGCAGGGCATATATATCACGTTGTCAAACATGCATGTCTTTTCATTGAAATTTCCCGCTCTTCCTGCCATTACGTTACTGTCAAGGTATACGGGATACACGGGGTCACAGATCGCTATTTTGTTGTCCCTGTCAAAGATTTCCTGAATATTTCCGGAATCGCACTTTGCACCGTCCGAGATAAATATCTCATCGTCGCTTATATCGCACCCTCTGTCCCTGTAGTCGGTCTGTGCGGCGGCGCTTCTCAAAAACTCATAACCCAGATCCGGCGCATATCCCTTAAAGGTGGATGCCTCTCCCATCTCATCCACAGCCTTATGGAGAGAATCTATGATCTTTGGAGCGATGGGCTGCGTCACATCGCCGATTCCCAGTCTGATTATCTTTTTGTCCGGATTTGCCATGGAAAAAGCGTTAACTTTTTTTGCAATATTTGAAAACAGATAGTTTTCCGGAAGTTTCGTATATTCGCTGTTGATCTTAAACATTTGATTCACACTTTCTTAATTTTGCCCATAAACCTTAGCCGTCGCGGTTCAGCACCAGGATCATCCTGGCGGTTTCCGCCATGGAAGTACCCGAATCCATGCTGCTCTTCTGGATATATCTGTAGCTTTCGGGTTCTGTCATGCCCTTTTTCTCCATCAGTAACTTTTTTGCCGCATCCAGGGCCTGCTGCTCCTCCTCCGTCCTCTGACGGGGCTTTGTCCTGAACTTTTTAAGACGCCTGTTTTGCTGACTGAAAAGTTCCTCCACCGCCGTGGAAAGATCCACCGCCTTAAGCGGAAGCATCACTCTCTTTACGTTTGGCAAAAACTCCGAATCCCCGGAGCTTTCCAAAAGTACCATGTCAAAAAAGTCCGGAAGCATTCCCGCAAGTTCAAAGTAACCCATCTGCCCTATCTTTTTCATGCAGATGACCACTCCGCTGTCTCGGTCTGCGGCGATCTGAAGGATCTCATTGGAGCTGCGACAGATGTCCGCAGAGTCAAAACCTCTGCGCCTTAGCATCTCAGCCACGACTTTTGAGTCTTCGATCTTGGGCATAGCTATTATTATGCTGCCCATGAAAAGATCCTCCTACATTCTTCCAAGATATCTGTTGATTTCCCAATCTGATACTCTGTCCATGTAGTCGTTCCACTCTTCACGTTTTGCCTTCATATAAATATCAGTAAATTCATCTCCGAGGATTCCCCTTGCAAAGGGATCCTTTTTCATATCGGTAACCGCATCCTTTAAGTTCTCGGGAAGAGCCTGATGCCTCTTTCCTGCACCGTTTCTGTCCTCATCTCCGGGATCCATCTTGTTCTTTATTCCATCGATTCCGGCACTGATAAGAAGCGCTATGGCAAGATAAGGATTGGCCGAAGGATCGGGGAATCTGACTTCTATTCCTGCATCATCAAAGTTTTTGTTGTATTTGATAAGGCTCTCCTCTCCGTTTGTGGACCAGTTTATAAACTTTGGAGCCTGGAAACCGGATACAAGTCTTTTGTAGGAATTGACTATGGGGTTTGTGATGGCTGCGATACCCTTTGCATGATTCATGATACCTGCCATGAAATACCTGGCATTTTCATTGGGTTCCTTGCCCTCGCCCCTGAACATGTTCTTTCCGTCTTTTCCGTACATGGTGATATTAAGGTGCATACCGCTTCCCGCCACACCCGTTGAAGGCTTTGGCATGAATGTGGCATAGAGACCGAATCTCTTTGCGATGGATCTGACCGCAAATTTAAATGTAACTATGGCATCGGCTGTCTGAAGTGCCTCCGCCTCCTTGAAATCTATCTCATGCTGACCGGGAGCCTTCTCGTGGTGGGATGATTCGATCTCAAATCCCATCTCCTCAAGGGTGAGCACCATATCTCTTCTGGCATTCTCTCCAAAGTCCACGGGGCCTACGTCCATATATCCTGCCTGCTCATGGGTCACAACAGTGGGTGCTCCGTTATCATCCGTATGGAAGAGGAAAAACTCACATTCGGGATCCACGGTAAAGGAATAACCCTCCTTTGAAGCCTCGTCCAAAACTTTCTTGAGAATGGTCCTGGGAGCCATATTAAAGAGTTCTCCATCCTCGGTGACCACATCACATATGAATTTTGCCACCTTTCCCTGCTGGGGTCTCCAGGGCAGGATAACAAAGGAATCCGGATCGGGTCTTAAATATAATTTCTCGTCAAGATTGGTCACATCATTAAAAAGAGTGCTGCTCTCAAATCCGTATCTTCCCTGGAAAACCTTGTCAAGCTGACCGGGTGTTACTGCCAGATTCTTCAGATTTCCAAACATGTCGGTAAACTGAAGACGGATGAATTCAACATCCTCTTCCTTTATAAGTCTTTCTATCTCTGCTCTGTTCATGCAAAACTCTCTCCTTTTCATGAATCGCTCCTCTCATATACTTGTAAGTCGGATCACAGATTGGAATATCCCATCAGTGACTCGTCCACAGCCTTGGCGCATTCTCTGCCTTCCGCAAGAGCCCATACCACAAGTGACTGGCCTCTGTGCATATCTCCGGCGGTGAATACTCTCTTTACGCTGGTCTCGTATTTTCCGGGAGCGGTATTTACGTTTGTTCTCGCATTACATTCTACATTAAATGCATCCGTCACGTAAAGTTCACTTCCCAAAAAACCTGCGGCGATCAGTACAATATCCGCACTTATCTCTTCCTCACTGCCTTTTATCTGTTCCATGACCATTCTGCCTGTGGCTTTATCGGGCTTTGATTCAAGCTTTACCGTCACGATGCCGCATAGATTTCCCTTGGCATCTTTTTTGAATTCCTTGACGGTGGTCTGATAGATTCTAGGATCCTGACCGAATTTAAAAATAGCTTCCTCCTGGCCGTAATCCGTTTTTAAGACCTTGGGCCATTCAGGCCATGGATTGGAATCAAGCCTTGTCTCCGCAGGCTTTGGCATCATCTCAAGCTGTGTCACATTTTTGGCTCCGAGCCTTATACATGTTCCCACACAGTCGTTTCCCGTATCACCACCGCCGATGACAACGGCGTTTTTGCCACTTAAGCTTCCGAATGAAAAATCCTTTGCCGCAAAGACTTTGCTGTAGTCGTGGTCATTGTCGCAGATCTTTTTGGTGACTTCCTTTAAAAAATCCACCGCAAAATAGATTCCCTTTGCATCTCTTCCCGGAGCCTTTATGTCTCTGGGGTTTGACGCTCCGCAGCAAAGTACCACTCTGTCAAACTCATTTAAGAGTTCCTCTGCGGTGATATCCTTTCCCACATTCACATTGCACTTAAATGTGATGCCTGACTTTTCCATGAGCTTTACTCTTCTGTCGATCACCCTCTTGTCAAGCTTCATATTGGGGATTCCGTATCTGAGAAGTCCACCCACTCTGTCGCTTCTCTCAAAGACGGTCACAAGATGTCCTCTTTGATTTAAGAGTTTTGCTACGGCAAGCCCTGAGGGGCCGGAGCCTATGACCGCCACTTTTTTCCCGGTTCTCACAGATGGCTCTTTCCCTTCCACAAGGCCGTGTTCAAAGGCATATTCGATTATCAGCCTCTCGTTTTCCTTGGTGGTAACGGGCTCGTCATTTACATGTCCGCAGGTGCAGGCCGCCTCGCAAAGCGCGGGACACACTCTGGATGTAAACTCCGGAAGGGGATGGGTCACGGAAAGTCTCTTGTAGGCTTCCTCCAGTGTTCCCCTGTAGACCAGATCGTTTGTCTCAGGCACCAGATTGTGAAGCGGACAGCCGCTGGCCATTCCGGATATCATCACCCCTGCCTGGCAGAACGGGACACCGCAGGACATACATCTTGCCGCCTGCTTTTTTGCCTTTTCCAAGGAAAGACTCTTGTGAAATTCATCAAAATTTTTAATTCTGTCGGCGGGAGCCGTCACTGCTCCCACTTCTCTTTCATATTCCAGAAATCCTGTTGCTTTTCCCATTTTTCGTCCTTTCCGATCATTGCTTTCCCATCAACATGTTAAAGCTCTCAATTCCTGCTTTTTCGGGGCTCATTCCCTGTTCCTCAAACATTCCCTTTAAATGCATGATCTTTTTGTAATCCTCCGGGATTATCTTTTTAAAGTGAACCAGTGACTCCTCAAAATCCTCCAGGATCTTTGATGCCTTCTTGGAACCGGTAAGCTCCACATGCTTTTTAAGGATGGTCTTGAGTTCGTCCCTGTCTGCCTTTGTCTCGATCTTTTCCATGAGGACGCTGCCCTTGTTCAGGTTCTTGTAAAGGGTGTTAAACTCATCATATACATAAGCCACACCGCCGCTCATACCTGCTGCGAAGTTCTTTCCCACAGGGCCGAGTATCACAGCGCGTCCGCCTGTCATGTACTCGCATCCGTGCTCGCCTACGCCCTCCACAACGGCTACGGCTCCCGAGTTTCTGACACAGAATCTCTCACCTGCCATACCGCTGATATAAGCTTCACCCAGGGTTGCTCCAAACAGGGCGACGTTTCCGCAGATGATATTGTTCTCAGCATCATATGCCGCCTCGGCAGGGGCCTTAAGCACCAGTTTTCCGCCTGATAAGCCTTTTCCGAAATAGTCATTTGTGTCACCCACAAGATTTATGGTCACACCCTTTGGCAGGAAAGCTCCAAAGCTCTGTCCGCCGGCGCCCTTTGCATTTACGGTGAT
>JAGDCK010000145.1 GCA_017958585.1 Lachnospiraceae bacterium | reverse complement strand
GCCCAGAAACCTACTGTTCCGGAGAAATCCTCCCACATTCCCTTGTATTTCCATACGGATTCCTTGCACTTTTCGATGAAAGGCTCCATACCGTATTCTTCGATCTGTTCCTTACCGTTTAATCCAAGGAGCTTTTCAACCTCAAGCTCTACCGGAAGTCCGTGGGTATCCCATCCGGCCTTTCTGGGAACATAGTATCCCTTCATGGTACGATACCTGGGGATCATATCCTTGATAACTCTGGTGAGAACATGTCCGATATGGGGCTTTCCGTTTGCTGTGGGAGGTCCGTCATAAAAAGTATATGTGGGGCCTTCCTTGCGGGAATCCATGCTCTTTTCGAAAATATCATTCTCGTTCCAGAACTTTAAAACTTCTTTTTCTCTGTCTACGAAGTTAAGATCTTTTGAAACCTGCTTGTACATAGAAATTTCCTCTCCTTTTAAAAATAGAAAAATGACTTCTGCAACACTCCAAACCAATGTATGAACCCATAGCGGAGTGCTTTTACGCAACAGGAAAATATTATGTTACGTAAAAAAGGCTCCGTCCCGTAATAGGACGAAGCCGTTAATCTTCGTTTAACCACCTGTTACTCATACGCTCCGTTTTTTGGAGTTATATGCCGATCCTTAACGTGGATCACACGTCCTTAGCTACTTGTACTCTTTCGCCTTAGCTGCTCTAAAGTGATATTCGCCCTGATCCTAATCGTATGAGGCTTTCACCGTCCCTCACTCGCTTTGTCTTTCAAAACAGGGTTACTGTCTTTGTCATCGCATTTATGTGTTCGTATCAAATTGTAGTCATTATAATTCAGCCGTCAAAAATTTGTCAAGTACCTGCAGAGATTAAATTTTCGCTCTCTATGACAGATTTGCCAGTGAGTTACAGGTCTGATCGATGTTTTCGATCCTTGTGTTCAGGTTCTCAACATTGTCATTGATCTTGTCGCACTCGGACTTGCAGTCTCTTGTGAGAGTTGCGATGGTCTCTGTTGTGGCTGAGAGTTCCTCGGTTGTGGCAGACAGATCGTTAATATTATCATTTACGGTTGAAATATTGGAATTGATGGTATTCATTCCCTGGTTGATGGTATCGATATTTGCCTCGATCTTTTCAAACTCGGTGCTGGTCTCATCAATATGAAGTTCCTCTTCCTTGATGGCTTCGCTGATCTCTCCGATCTGCTGTGATATCACATCCACGGTAACCTTTAACTGGTCCACGATGGAGCTGATCTTTTCAGTATTCTCCTTTGTGGAATCTGCCAGATCCTTTACCTCCTCGGCAACAACCGCAAATCCTCTTCCCGCTTCTCCGGCACGGGCTGCCTCGATGGAAGCATTGAGGGACAACAGATTTGTCTGGGCGCTGATTCCCTTTATGATATTGATGATCTCAACGATATTTTCAAAGTTCTGTGAAAACTCTGAGAAATTCCTGTTAAAGGACTCGATCTTTTCAGTGTTTGCTTCAGAGATCCTCTCAAGAGCTCCAAGCTTTTCTCTTCCGACATTGACCGATTCAGCCGCATCTCCCACGGATTTTGCCACGGAGATACTGATGTCTAAGTTGTCGTTTGACTTTGTGGCAACGTTTTGAACATTGTCAGCTATACTGTTAATGGTATCTGTAACCTGCATGATATTGTCATTGATATTTCCGATGGAACCGGTAAAGCTCTGCATGCTTGATGCAATATCCTCGGAGTTACTTCTGGTGAGATTGGTATTCTCACTCAAAGCCTCAACGCCCTCATCGATCTGCTTTAATATATTCTGGCTATTGTCAAGTTCTTCCTTTACCTTATCCTGCATCATCTGAGAATTCTGTCTGCTTACTCTGGCTGCCAGGTATGAACCGAGAGTACCCATGACTACCGCAGCGATCTTTATCTTGTTCTCTGCACTTGAAACACTGGTGGTAAACAATGACACAAGGACCATAACCGAGCCGATCCCGCCAAATGCCAATGTCAACCCCGTATTGTCAAGCATACACAGGCATACCATAAGTGGAAGGATATAAGCCACTACAACCGCATAGGGTGATGAGTAAAGTGAAAATCCAAAGATGATCAGATAACTGAAAAGTGCCATTCCGGCCACAAAACTCTTCGTCTTATTTTTCAGATAAAAGAACCAGGTTACTGCACAGGGCACTATGGTAAAGATAGAATACATGGCATAATATATAGCCGTTCTCGATCCCTCCATAACCTCTATCAGATATGCCAGTTCCAAAACAGATGCGATAACCGTATACCAGATCACGATAAACTTGTTCGCACGCATGTTTTTGATGTCCACCAGGGATAGATTGTTTTCATTTGCCATTGTAATTCCCTCCCAAAACTGTATATAAGTTAAAAAACGATAAAAGATTTTACGTTTTTTCCATTATATCAGAAAGACTGATAATATACTATATTTTTTTATAAATTAGAGGAACTTTTGTCGTGGTTACCAAAGAATTCAGAAAATGTTTTGATTCTGCCATCTTTTTATATATAATATAATATGATATAAGGTCACAAGTCAAAAATGCGTACATGCTTGCATGTTAAGCATTGTGACTTTGTGACCCGAACAAATATGAGGAATTGTTTCCGAATATTTGTAGAATTGCGATAATGACTTTAGTCATGGAGCAATTCGTATATCATAAGGCGTCAAAGCTCATAAATGCGTACATGCTTGCATGTTAAGCATTGTGACTTTGGGTAACTTTAAAAAACGCGTTAAATGGGGTAAAAGGCATATGAGATCAAAAAAAAGAAGCAAACTCTCCCAGTCAATTCAGGCTGTGGCAATATTGCCCGTGCTGTTATTCAGCATAATCATAGCGATCTTTGCCGCAAGGCTTTTTGAAAAAGAAATGAATATAGAAGCCGAGGAAGAGCTGTCGGCTTTGTGCACAAATCTAAGCACCATGTATGACATAAAATATCCCGGGGATTACAGACTTGATACCGGCGACGGCACAAAGATCTACAAAGGGGATACGGATATAACATCCGACCTGTCACTGGTAAATGCAGTGGCACAGTCGGCCGACTGCGATGCCACTTTCTTCTACAGTGATACCAGGATCCACACCACCTTCACGGACAACAAGGGAAAACTCATAATCGGAACAGGGGCCGCCGAGGACATCATCGAGAAAGTGTATAAAGCAGGTGAAACTGCCTTTTATCGCGACATATATTTATACGGAGACAGCTACTATGTGTATTACATGCCCATAAAAAACAGTGACGACGAGGTGGTGGGCATGATGTCTGTCGCAAAGTCCAAGGAGAGATTGTCATCTGTCACCAATAAGACCATCATTCCCCTTGTGGCCGCATGTTTCCTCCTTGCAGCATTTGTGGCATTTCTGATACATCTGTATTTCAGAGGTATAATAAAAGTCCTTGAGACCATCAGACAGTTTGTGACAAATATCTCCTCCGGAAACCTGAACCTGGAACTTGACGGCTCAGTCACTCAGCGAAGCGACGAGCTTGGCGATATCGGAAGAAGCATTGTAAATATGCAAAGTTCCCTTCGCGACATCTTTGAAAAAGACCCTCTGACAAAGCTCGACAACAGGCGAAGCTGCTACAGGAAGATCAACAATATCATAAACAAGGCGAAGGTGTCCGAGATCCCATACTCCATAGCGATCGGAGACATCGACTTTTTCAAGAAAGTAAACGACACCTACGGACACGCCTGCGGAGATGAAGTACTTAAAGTCGTCGCAAAGAAGCTTCAAAGCCATATGAAAAAGATTGGCTGCGTGGCAAGATGGGGCGGCGAGGAATTTTTGCTGGCATTTGACCACTTCTGTGCAGAGGAGGCAAAGGAGAGCCTGGAGGAATTTCTGGAGGTCATAAGAGGCACCGTCATCAAATTTGACGATCTGGACATAAAAGTCACCATGACCTTTGGTATCACCGAAGGGGACAGCGACGATATAGTCACCTTGGTACGAGAAGCGGATGAAAAGCTCTATTACGGAAAGGAAAACGGCAGGACCAGAGTCGTTTTGTAATAATGCTTTATCGAGGGCCTGGAGAAAGGCCGTTTATCATTAATTTTTGATCACAATACCATGCTTGTACTTTTATGTTCAGGCATGGTATATTTATTTACATTGCGTGAAGCTTTTGTTTTCAAGCGAAAGTTTT
>JAGDCK010000144.1 GCA_017958585.1 Lachnospiraceae bacterium | reverse complement strand
GATCACTGTAAGGGATGCGGAATCTGCGCAAAGGTCTGCCCTTTTAACGCTATCACCATGAGGGAGGGAAAATAAATGGCTATCAGAGAGAGATTATCAGGTAACGAAGCGGTGGCTTATGCCATCAAACAGATAAACCCCGACGTAATGCCGGCTTTCCCCATCACACCTTCCACAGAGATCCCTCAGTATGTGGCAACATATATTGCAAACGGAGAGATCGACACAGAGTTTATTCACGTGGAGAGTGAGCATTCTGCAATGTCAGCCACCATCGGTGCATCTGCAGCGGGAGCAAGAGCCCTCACCGCCACATCTTCCTGTGGTATGGCACTTATGTGGGAGGAGCTTTATGTGGCAGCAAGCGACAGACTTCCCATCGTACTTGCCCTGGTAAACAGAGCCCTCACAGGTCCCATCAATATCAATGCCGATCACTCCGATTCCATGGGTGCAAGAGATACAGGCTGGATCCAGATCTATGCCGAGAGCAATCAGGAAGTATATGACAATTTCCTTCAGGCATATCCTATCGCCGAGGACAAGAGAGTACATCTCCCCATCATGATCTGTCAGGATGGATTTATCACAAGCCACGGAGTTGAAAACATTCTCCTGGTTGAGGATGATAAGGCAAAGGCTTTTGTAGGAGAATATGAGCCCGAGCATTACCTGTTAAACAAAGATGAGACCATGGCAGTGGGCCCCTATGCGGTGTCCAATTATTACATGGAGTCAAAGAGAAGCCAGAGACAGGCCATGATAAATGCCAGAGAAGTGATCCTTGAAGTTGCAAAGAAATTCGAGGAGATGACCGGCAGAAAGTACGGATTCTTTGAAGAGTATCTCATGGAAGATGCCGAATATGCCATCGTGATAATCGGTTCCGCAGCAGGTACATGTAAAGCTGCCATCGAAAAGATCAGACAGGAGACCGGCAAAAAGGTTGGTCTCATAAAGATAAGAGTTTTCCGTCCCTTCCCTGAAGAAGAGATCGCAGAGGCACTGAAAAACTGCAAAGCCATCGCCATCATGGATCGTTCCGAGATGTTTTCCGCCACAAGCGGCCCTCTCGGAGCAGAGGTAAGAGCAGCACTGTTTGCCGCATAGAGTAATGCCGAAGTTGTAAACTACTTCTACGGACTCGGCGGACGTGATATCAGAGTGCAGGATTTCGAAGAGGTTTATGATAACCTGGAAGAAATGGCAAAAACCCATGTGGTTAAAGACATGTATAAATACATCGGACTCAGAAGCAGGGAGGAAGAATAATGGAAAAGCCATATAATTTTAAAGAAGTAATGGAAAAACCCGAGCGACTGGCTCCGGGACACAGAATGTGTGCAGGCTGTGGCGGTACCATTGCGGTTCGTGCAGTGCTCCGTGCTCTTCACGAGGAAGATAAGGCTGTTATCGGAAATGCCACAGGATGCCTGGAGGTTTCATCCTACATGTATCCTTATACAGCATACAAAGACAGTTATATTCATAATGCTTTTGAAAATGCCGGCGCAACACTTTCCGGTGTTGAGACAGCTTATCATGTGCTTAAGAAACGTGGCAAGCTGGATGAAACATATAAATTCATCACCTTCGGCGGAGACGGCGGTACATATGATATCGGTCTTCAGTCATTGTCAGGAGCCATGGAGAGAGGCCATGACATGGTTTATGTATGCTATGACAACGGTGCATATATGAACACCGGAACACAGCGTTCATCCGCTACGCCTCAGTTTGCAGATACCACCACTACTCCTGCGGGCAAGGTGTCAAACGGTAAGGTTCAGATCAGGAAAGACCTGGCAGCCATCATGGCAGAGCATCACATTCCCTATGTGGCTCAGACAACGTACACTTCAAATTTCAAGGACATTCATACAAAGGCTGAGAAGGCGATTTATACTCCCGGAGCAGCATTCTTAAATGTCATGAGTCCCTGCCCCAGAGGATGGGGATATGAGACCTCAGAGCTTATGAACATCTGCAAGATGGCGGTTGAAAGCTGCTACTGGCCACTGTTTGAAGTAGTGGACGGAAAGTGGCATCTTACTTATGAACCAAAGAAGAAACTTCCTGTGGAAGATTTCCTTCGTCCACAGAAGAGATTCAAACATCTTTTCAAAGCCGGCAACGAGGATCTGCTGGAAGCTTTCCAGGCAGAAGTCGACAAGCGCTGGGAAGAATTGTGTGCAAAGTGTGAAATGTAATTGAACTAAAAGTGAACTCTGTTGCGCATTAAAAAATTTAGATTAACGTGTCCTAAACAGGACGATCAAAGGTTTCGAGACTTATGTCCCGGAACCTTTATTTTTTCCGGAGAGGTGAACAGATGGCATATCAGAATACATTTAAGAGATATGAAATAAAAAACCTGATCGACAAGGCAAGCAGGGATGCACTTTTCAAAGATCGATCTGTCAAAGGAAAGCCCGTCACTCTGATTTATCAGAGCATGCTTTATATACAGGCTAGTTTGTGGCGAGGAGTATACGGCTCTCCCGTAGGGTTTTGGACTGGTCATAATCATATTCGATGGAATTAATATTGGCATTCGGATACATTTCCCTTAGCTTTTTTATGACACCCCTCTCAGCCACATGACTTACGAGACATCCGAAGGGATGCACGATCAGGATCTTGTCATATCCCTGTTCCAGCATATCCATAGCCTCCGCCACGACCAGCCATCCATCGCCGATATTGTAATACTCGCTAAGGAGCTTTGCAGCTTTTTCTTTCATGTCATAAAAGTTTCCGTCAGGGAGATACCCGCCCCCTGCGAGAGACTTTCTGATCACTGAATGCATTTTGATAAAGTGCTTTATCAGCGCCTTCAACGCCAGAGAATATATAAAGGATCCGCGGTTTAACTTAGTAGATTTAAGTTCCGTAAAAAGTACATATATACAATAATTTATGAAACCTTCGGAGCGAAACTCCATTCCGTTTTCATGGAGAAAGTCTTCCAGATGGCGATTGCCCGTGTGTGAACATTTTACATATATCTCTCCGACGATGCCGACTTTTTTAAGAGGTTTTTCATCTTTTGAAAAGCGCTCTATGGAAAGAAATTCCGAGACGATGGCCTCGTAGATCTTTTTTCGGAAAAGGAGATTTTTGCCTTCTTCAATATCAGAGGCGAGCTTTTTTATCCATTTGTCGTATAGAGCGTTTGTCTCGCCGGTATTTTTTTCATAGCAAAGAGTCTGCTGATAAAGGGTCTGCAGGAGATCCCCGTAGCAGACTGCAGCCACGGCACCCAAAAACATTTTCAGGTTTATCTTAAATCCGGGATGGGATTCCAATCCGGAAAAATTCAGGGAGAGGACCGGAATGTTATATCCAAGCCTGTGGAGGCACATTATGATCAGATTATAGTAATTTCCGGCTCTGCAGGCTCCGCCGGCCTGGGGCTCAAGCACGGCAGTCCGTTCCACGTCGATCTTACCGCTTTTTATGAAAGCCATGAGGTTTCCTATGATGTCCATGGCACAGGTGCAATACCCTGAATTTATTAGGGACAGGAGTTCCCCCGGCACTTTGTCCGTCTCAGGAACGATACTAAGGTTATATCCTCCGTACTTAAAGGCTGCGCATAAGAGATCGTTGTGATAATGCAGCATGTCGGGCATATATATGGTATGAGTTTTTCTCATGCTTTTTGTAAAGACCGGATTGTTTTTTGCCATAGGTTGATAAATGTATTCCTCTTAAGATATTACTTAATTGTTTTTCTGACTATAAGTCTTGCCAGGCTCTCTGCGTCACGGGGTATTTTTTTGCTCTCTGCCCCGCCGTCTATATGGGAAGCTCCGTCTAAAAGTCCTCCGTCTCCCGCCTGTAATACTTTTGTGCCGTAGGATAGAAGCGTCTGTGACACATTATTTCTGAAAGCTCCGTCCTCGGCGCCGAGTACTATTGCAACAATATAGCGGTTTTCACTGTTTACGGAGACTTTTTTTGCGCTTACGAGGCAGCTTCCCGCCTTGTTAGTGGTGCCTGTTTTAAGTCCTACCACATCATCCACATTTTTTAACATAGGATTTGAATTCATAACGGTGCGGCTCATGCTCTCCAGATATTTTTCGGAGCAAGCGGTGATCTCTGTGATCCTGGGGTAGACTGAAAGCAGGTAGTTTGACAGGATGAACAGGTCCTCTGCCGTGATATGGTTCTGTTTTTTTCCGGAGAAGACGCCACCTGAAAATACGGGAAGACCGTTACAGTTGTAAAAGAAAGTCCCGTCACTCATTCCAAGTTCTGCGGCCTTTAGATTCATGGCTTCAACGAATCTTTCCTCGCTTCCGCTAACTGCCTCCGCCAGAGCAAGGCTGCATTCGTTGCTGGACTGCATGAGGGATCCATATATGAGATCCTCCAAAGTGGCCGTATCCCCGGCCTGCATATGAAAGGCATGGTCCACCGAATAGGAGAGTTTTTCCACGTTTTCTGAAAAAGTGACAACAGTGTCAAGTGAGATCCTGCCACCTGTCACAGCATCCATCACAACGGCATAGGTCATGAGCTTTGTGATGCTTGCAAGGGGGAAAGAAAGGTCGCCGTTATATTCATAAATGACCTCACCCGATGACGCATCACCTAAAAGAACGGCATTCATCCCCTCAAAATATCCGTCAGCCTCAAGGTCCTTCAGATTTAAATTCAGGGCAGAGTCGGGATCTGCATTTAGTACATCCCCGTTGTACCACATATCAATATCAAGCAAAAGGGCAAAGTCCCCGGGGGTGATATAGCAGTCGTACACGCCCTCGCTGTTTTTGTGGATTATGGTATAGTAGCTTACTTCTTTCTCATCTATGCTAAAAGCGTTTTTCTTTCTGTTATAGGGATCATCCTTTTCATCCCGAAGATTTGAAGCAAAGGGAACATTTTCGCCCCCCTTTATTTCATATGGCACACCGGATGTGACGGAAACGGAATTGTAAGTCACTTTAATGTCAAAAGCTTTTTGTGTAGCGTTTAGGAGCTCGGCCATATCCCGCATGGAAATATATGTATTTTCATCATAGTTTAAATCCACTGCTTTTACATTTCCCTCTGAGGAGCCCACGATGGATACCGGGATGTTTCGAAGATATTCCGGATAGGTCTCAAGGGTAGCCTCCGCAGTAAGCGGCATGGCAAATGTGATGCAGACTGTCAGGATAAATATGCAGATGTATTTTAATGATGTAATGATCTTGGTTTTTATTTTCACTATATTCACCGCCTGTAAATCCCCGAACTATTTTTTGCTGTAAATATAAGTTTCCCTGCCGGTGGTGATGACCATTTTGTCATCGTCCACCACGTAGGTTGCCGTCTTTTCTTCGCCGGTATCTGTGTCTGTGATGATCAGTCTTCCGTCTTCCTCTCTGTAGGTGTAAGTTCCTGCAAAGAGCGCATCAACCTCCTCTGCATCAGGCATGATCTTTGGCCCGTACTCAGACATATATTCGGCTACGGACATGCCGAGGGCTTCCTCCAGTAACAGGTTTACGTCCGTGTTAAGGGAAGAGACGTCAGTGCCTGCGGCCGCCAGCCTTTTTGTCAAAAAATCCGTGAGAGCTGCCTCGCCTATCTTTGAAGCAACTTCAGATGCGGAGTCAAAGGATTTTTTGTCGGATTTTACAGTGATATTTCCGGACCTGTCAAAGGTCACGATCATGTCAACTGTCACATTGTCAGTGGGATAATCTACGAAGATTTTAAGATCCGCCTCCCAGAGCCAGGCATCCATTTTGCCGCGAACCATGTTGGTTATCTTTTGCTCCCGGACCCAGGTGCCTATGTATGGTGACTTGTCTTTTATGAAAATATAATATAAGGAAACGCCGATGACACTCAGCGATATGATCGATACAATGGTCAGAAAACCCAGCAGGAATTTATGTGATCTCATGAAAATATCCTCCCCTGAATTAGATGGTACACTTGTGTGAAATATAATTCAAGAGCAATTAAAAAAACAGCAAATCCCTGTCGTGCTTCGAATAAGTAAGTGGATAAAAACTTCGGGAGGAATCCGGCGCATATGGACAATAAATTACAGAACAGGTCAAAATATTACAACAAAGACCCGCAAAAAAAAGGGACAATTTCCCTGAAGGTCAAAATATTCCAAGGTTTGGCATCTGCCCGGTATTAAGCAACAGTAACTAAGAGGTTATCCTAGTATTAGTATGTGTCATGATCGGAGGAATTATGGAAAGGAAAACAGTAAAAGACAGATTCGGACGAGAGTTAAATATATACAAAGTTTCGGGAGGACGCCTCTCATTTACATTTATCCCGGAGAGAGGGATGGATGTGGGAGAGATCTTCGTAGACGGAAATAAGATGAGCTGGGAGAGGACGGAAGAAGCGCTTCTTCATCCTGACAGTGTTGACTTAAAAGCTGAAGGAGGATGGGATGCCGGATTTTACTGCGCAGTGGCAAGCCTTGGGCCGGAAGTGTTCGGAACTCCCGATGAAGTGAGGACCGTCCACGGGACAGGTGCCTATTCGCCTGCGGATCCCGAATCGGTAAAGTATCTGGAGGATGATGAAAAGATCACGGTTTCTGCAAGCCTTTATATAAAAGGGTACGATAAAAAGCCTGAGTACAAAAAGACAGTGCGCTACATTACATACAAATCGGGAACGTTCCTGTACAGAGAGGATTTGATAGAAAATCTGACTGACAAAACTCTTCCCCTTGACGACGGTTACCATGTGCAGCTTGGCGGAAGCTTTTTAAAAGAAGGGGGAAGATACCTTCTTCCGGTCAGAAAGAGCAGGATGTTTTTAAGGGACAGTGCACCGGCTGAGGAGGATCCCTGCATGATACTGCCCTTTGATCAAAAACTCGACCCTATAAGGTGCTATCAGTACATTCCGGAACGGGTGGAGGCAGATTACGGAATAAAAAGCCTTCAGCCTTACAAAGATTTAACAGACCAATATAAAAATGTTACAATGGAGATGCTTATAAACAAAGAAAAGGACATGGGCGCCGTGCTTTTAAGAGAACTTGACATTTTTCCAAGATCTCTGATAGCAAAGAGAAATATCACAGAGCCCATGTATTCCATAGAGCCATGTAAGACAAGGCCGAATTCTGTTCGCCAGAATGCCATAGACGGTGAATTGCAGTATATAGGCCCCGGCGAATGCAAAAAAAGCAGCATCCTCTTAGGGTATGTAAGTGACAGGTGGGAACTGTCACTTCTGGAGGACGCAGTTACCGGAGCGGCAGGAAGATTTGACGGCGGTATCAAGGGTTAATATGCTCTGTAAATTGGAGAAACTGATGGAAGGTAAAGTCTTAAAAAACAAAAACAAGGTAATCATCAAATTTATAATGTTTTTGGTCATATGCCTGGGGGTTTATTTTGGCTACGTGACCTACAACACCTACAGCTCCATCCTGGACAACATCTACGACAACATGGATCTGGTGGTGGATGCAAATGTGGACAGCTTAAGCCAAAGTCTCGACATGATGCGTAATATTACCTTATCCCTCTCAGGAAGTGATTCCATCTCAGCGTGGAGATACGATCAGGATTATTTTTTGAAAGGGGGCAAGGACAGTTATTTAAATCAGGAAAAGCTCACCAACGAGGTGCAAAAGATCCTCATAAATTCAAATGTCTGGAGCTTTAACCTCTTTGACTATGTGGCTGTGTACGAAGATGAGACGCTGCTCACATACACTTTTACAATGCCCTATTCACCCCAGCAGATAATAGTATCCTCCGCCACGGCCTGGGGTCAGATAAAAAACAATGAAAATTATGCGATGATGCTGCCGCCCACAGCAGAAAACGGCAATGTATATACGACCCTCAGGGTCCAGGCCGACTTTACGGGAGATCACAGTATCTACATCATAGGAGCCACCAGCGAGAAATATTTTGCGGACAGGCTGGCCCAGGTAAAGGGGTATGATGATGCGTTAGTGTATCTGACAGACAAATCAGGCGTTGTGTACGCCTCCGCGGATCAGACAAGGCTTGGAGAATCCATAGGGGACGAACTTCCCATGGCAAAAGGAGCCGTAAAAAAATATTTGTCTTTAAACGGCACGGACTACCTATATATCAAAAAAAGCATCAACAACGATTTTAACTTTGTCTATCTTCTTCCAAAATCAGAGATCATAAAGGATGTATTATCCGGCATGAAGCTTTATATGTTGATCACCATGATCCTGATCGTGGTGATGGCAGTGGTGTTTAAACAGATGACGGATGAGTTTAAAGCTCTTGTAAAGAGCAGTTATGAATCCAAGATCCTTTTGGATGAGATGGAGATCAGATACCTTCAGCACCAGATGAACCCTCATTTTCTGTTTAACATACTCTTAACCATTCAGATCAAGGCAAAGATGAACGGAGATGAGTCGGTTTACAAGATGATCTCATCCCTCTCCACTCTTTTAAGGGCGGGAATCTACGGGGAAAAACAACCCATAGTGGAGATCAGGGAAGAATTAAAATATGTGGAATTCTATCTCTCCCTTCAGAAGGAGCGCTACGAAGACAGGCTCTTTTACAATATTGAGGTGGAGGACGAGGAGCTTCTTTCATGCAGGATACCGAGACTTATCGTGGAGCCCATGGTGGAGAACGCAGTGGTTCACGGTATCGAGGACATGGAAAAGGTGGGCGTGGTAAATGTCATCGTCAGAAGGTCCGGGGATGACATAGTTATAAGCGTCAGCGACAACGGACTCGGATTTGATATAAACGAACTTGAAAAAGACAGGACGGCTGATCTTGAAAACGGAACCATAAAGAGAGAAAAGCTTGGTCTTTCCAATACGGATCACAGGCTAAAGCTCCTCTACGGCGAAGACTACGGCCTTAAGATCAAGAGCGAAAAGAACAAGGGAACGGATATAGAAATTCGGATTCCCTACAAAAAGGTGGAAGCGTGATGTTAAATATATTGATCGTGGATGATGAGAGAAATATCAGAGAGGGTATAGTAAAGCTGATCGACTGGGACAGCTACGGCTGCAGGGTGGTAAACAGCTGCGCCAACGGAAATGCCGCCCTCCAGTACATAAAAGAAAACCCTGTGGACATAGTGGTGACGGATATAAAGATGCCCTTAATGTACGGTCTGGAGCTCTCAAAAAATATATATGAGTCGTATCCTGCCATAAAGGTGATAATCTTAACCGCCTATTCAGACTTTGAGATGGCTAAGCGGGCCATTCGCTTCGGGGTATCGGACTTTATCATTAAAAATGACTTTATAGACGAATTGCCAAAGGCCATAGAGAAGGCATCGAAGTTAATTGATGAGGAGAGAAAAAATAACTCCGCTCCCGAACCGGTGCTTGGCAGGGACGAGATATTAAAAAAATTCTACAGGTCAGTTGTCTTTGACAAAAGAAATGTCCAAGCTGTACCCGGTGCCCCGAACCTTTCGGACAGATCATTTTGTATGTGCGCCTGCGTGGTGGATGATTATGACAAAAAGGCTGAGGGCAGGGATCTTACGGATATGTTTGGAAATATCATGAAGATAGCCCTGAAGGACTGCGAATACACCATACTGCCCGTGAATGGGGATTTTTTTGCGGTGGTGATCTCATATGAAAAAAACGGAAACGTGAACCTAAACAGGATCGTTGATTACTTTAATAACATCCTCATAATGATAGAGGAATTTATGAGGATCGATGTGAAATTCGGTTTAAGCCGGGTGGTGGAATCCGCGGATAAGCTTTCGGATGCCTACGAGGATGCAAGGACAGCGCTGTCCCGCATCACCACGGGAGGAAGCGGAATAAAAGTGTTTGGAGAGCTTGTGATGGAGGCCGGAGGAGATTTTGATCCGGATCAGTACATCAACCGCATAAGCGACATGACCTTTGACGAGAGCAGAGATGAGGCCGCCGATTATCTGAAGGAATTCTGCGACAGACTGTCCACATCAAGATGCAGCTTTGAACAGTGCCAGCTCTACATGCTGGTGATCTGCTCCACCGTGATCCACAGGGCGGTAAAATACCACCTGGATGTGGACCAGGATTTTGACAAGATGGAGCGGGATGTGTTTGACAGGATCCACAGCGCAAAGACCATGTTTTCATTAAATAACATCGGCAGAGACATCATAGAAAAAGTCCGCGCCCTCTGTATCGGAAAAAAGAATTTCAAAAACGAGCTGGTAAAGCGGGTGGATGAATGCATAAAACAGCATTACAAGGAGGAGCTGACACTGCAGTTTATAAGCGACGAGCTGTATCTCAGTTCCAGCTATGTGTCCAGAGCCTACAAAAAGCTTACGGGTATCAATATCACTGAGAAGATCACCATGTACAGGGTGGGCAAGGCAAAGGAGCTTTTGGAGAACGGCAGCCTGAAGATCTACGAGGTGGCTGCAAATGTGGGCTTCAAGGATCCGGCCTATTTTACAAATGTGTTCATCAAGTACACAAATATGAATCCCAGCGAGTACAGAGCGAAATTTTTATAGGACCGGACAAAATTTTTTAAAAAAGGTAAAAAATCAACAAGAAACCCGGGTGAAGCTACGACAAAAAAACTAAAGAGGTCAAATAGTTTTAAGAAAAGGAAAAAGCAATCCATTCAGACTTCCATGGCAAAAATGTATATTGAGATTGTCGAAAAACTTATATATCACCAGGAGGTTATTATGAAAAGACGAGTATCAAAGTTGATCGCTCTTGCACTTGCAGTGACAACAACTGCAGTATTTGCAGGATGCGGCAGCACAGCTTCAACAGAAGTAAAAGATGAGACACCCGCTACTGAGGCAACTGCAGAAGCAGAAGACACTGCAGCCGACACAGCGTCAGAGCCCATCGAGATTTCCTACGCAACATTCATGGTAGGTACACATGCTTCAGCAGCAGCTGAGACAGAAGTTATCGAAGCTTTCAACAAGCAGTATGAAGGCAAGATCAAAGTCGTAGTTGAGGAGCTTCCCACAGACGACGCATTCGTAGAAAAGATGGAGGTTCTTGCTTCATCAAAGAGCCTTCCCGACGTTCTCATCGGAAAGAACGGAATCAGAGAACTTGCAATCGCTAACGGCCAGGCTGTAGACTTAAAGCCTTATCTTGATGAGGATGCAGAGTGGATGAAATATGTTGGCGAAGGCGCTATGAACTACAACATGACAGATGACGGAAAGGTTTATTCAATCTCAAATCAGCGTCAGAACGTAGGTTACTTCTACAACAAGGAAATGTTTGAGGCAGCAGGCATTGAGCCCGCAAAGACATGGGATGAGTTCATGACAAACTGCCAGACACTTAAGGATGCAGGATTCACACCTCTCGCTCTTATGACAGGTGAGAACGCATGGACCACAAACCTTTGGCTTGCAGCTATGGTTGGTACAGCAAACGCTGACGGCAACAAGTTCATGAACACCAGCTATCCCGATACATACAACACACCTGAGTTTATCGATGCTCTTGGAAAGATTCAGGTAATGCTCAAAGATTACACCACAGCAGATGCTATCGGTGCTATCTACTCAAATGCAGCAAACAACTTCGAGCAGGGTCAGGTTGCAATGATCGCAAACGGTCCCTGGATGTGCCCTGACTTCTCAGATGAGACAAAGTCAGTTGCAGGTTTTGCTGACAAGGTTGGCGTAGCTCTTTATCCTAATGACGGACTTATCTCACAGTTCGAGGTTGGTTACATCCTCTGTACAGCAGACAAGTCTGAGGCAGAGCAGCAGGCAGCGCTTGAGTTCCTCAAGTTCAAGACCGGCGCTTATGCACAGGGCGTATTCCTTGAGAAGGCAGGCGTTCTTCCTCTTACAGACAACGTAGAGATCACAGATGAGTACAAGGCAGCTAATCCTCTTATCGCAAAGACAATCGAGCTTGCAGGACAGGCTAAGTACACATTCGGTACTCTTGACAATAACGCATACGCAGCAGTAATCGAAGAGTTTGCTAAGTGGTATCCTTCACTTGCATATGATGAGATCACAGCAGAGGATCTCGCAAGCTACCTCTCAGCAGCAAACGATGCTAGCAAATAATCTGAACTAAAAAAGAACCTAATACTAAATTCCATTTTTGCGCAAGCATAAGAAAACAATGCTTATGCTTGCGCTTTTTTTGCCAAAAATCAGGCTTAAAGGAAGGGAAAAACATGAAAAAAAACAGAAAATGGATAGTATTGTTCCTTCTTCCGGGAATATTGCTGTTCTCCTTCATTTTTCTGGCAACACTGGTAATTCTCTTTGGCTCCTCATTCACTGACTGGACCATCGGAAAAGAGCTTTCCTTTGTTGGCCTAAAAAACTATATAAATATTTTTACGGAAGATGCGGGCTTTATCACCGCAATTAAAAATACATTCATTTGGATCCTGTTACAGAGTACGGTTCACGTTGTGATCGGTGTGACAGTGGCACTTATGCTGTCGAGAAAAAGATGGTATTCCAATGCTGTGAGAACTATTTTCTTTATACCAAACGTTATTTCTTCTGCCGCACTGGGAATGCTGTTTTTGTGTACCATGAACCCTCAGTACGGACTCCTTAACCAATTAATCTCGAAAATAACCGGAGAACCCTGCACCACAAACTGGTTCCTCGGCTCAAATAGCGCATTCTGGACAGTTACCATGACATGGCTCCCCTATGCGGGACTTGTGACGATTTTGGTCATGGCGGAGATGAGCTCCATCTCGGAGGATGTGTACGAAGCCGCAAAGATCGACGGCGCAACACCTCTTCAGACGGATTTTCACATTGTGCTGCCCCTTATGCGAAACATAATCGGAACCTGCGTGGTACTTGCTGCCACCAGTATGCTCCAGAAGCTTGACATCATCATGATGACCACAAGCGGCGGACCCGGCAACAAGACCATGAACCTGCCCATGTACGTATATGAGACTGTCTTTACCTACAAGAAATTCGGCAAGGCAAATGCGGAGGGTATCGTCCTTATCGCAGTCGGTATCATATGCTTAAAAGTAATCAGAAAAGCATTCAAAATGGATGAAGAAGACTAGAAAGGAGGAGGAAAATGAAATATCTTGGAAAATTATTTGTAGGAATATTCTTGTCCATAATAGTGATCATCTCACTTGTGCCCTTTTTGTGGGTATTCGCATCCTCCTTCAGGACAAACGGAGAGATACTTTCCGGGGGCTTTGGCTTTGCTCACGGACTTTACGTTCAAAACTATTCAACGGCCTTTAAACTGGCTCCCCTTGTTGCTTTTTACAAAAACAGCATCATAGTTGCGATCCTTGCAACAGTGTTTAATATCGCAGTATGCACCATGGCGGCATACGTGGTGGTCAGATGTTCCTTTAAGGCAAAGGGACTTATCACCGCAATGTTTTCCGTAGGGCTCATCATTCCTTCGGCTGCCCTCATTCAGCCGTTGTACAACACCATGATGAACACAGGGCTTTATAACACACTGACCGCCCTCATCCTGGTTTACACCGCCCTTGGTATGCCTACCACTTTCTATATTATGGTCAGCTACATCAGGACCATACCCTACACCCTCGAGGAGGCGGCATATATTGACGGGTCAGGTTTTGTAAGGACCTTTGCCACAATAGTTCTTCCCCTTACAAGACCCGCCTTTGCCACCGCCGGGGTCATCCAGTTTTTGCTGGCATGGAATGAGTTCCAGTTGGCGCTCACTCTGACCGGTGATACCTCAAAGCGAACCCTGCCCATCGCTCTTTACTATTTTAAGAGCGCTTTCGCCAGCGATTACGGCGCTATGTTTGCGGCAACCGTTGTGGTAGTGGTACCCAGCATCATAGTATTTATACTTCTTCAAAAGCAGGTTATCTCGGGACTGGCAGCAGGATCTGTCAAGGGATAAAGAAAGCAAAGGAAAGGCAGCGGATGTAATATGGGAAAACTTAAGACAGCGGATTTTTCCGAAGAGTGGGCTCTCCTGGAGGAGGGCTTTAACAGAGAATTATCAAAATACTACGAGGGGCTTTTTACCCAGGGAAACGGTTACATTGACTTAAGAGGAAGTGTTGAAGAAGGCTTTAAGAGCGTTAACCAGGCTCTTGAATATGACAGAAAGCCTGCAAACGTAACCCTGGAAAAACATATAGAGACACCTTCGAAATGGGGAACATACATCCCGGGCATTGTGGGAAAACACCCTTATCTGGAGACAGAGATCATAAACCTTCCTTACATTTGTGAAGTCAGCCTGCGCGCAGGTGACGAGGAGTTTGATCTGGAGAACTCCTCCTATGAAAACTACAGGCGCTACCTCGATATGAGGGATGGCTGTCTTCACAGATCCTTTATCTGGAACACAAAGAGCGGAAGGCGGATAAACATAGAGTTCGTCAGATTTTTGAGCATGTCAAATACCCACATTCTGGCAGAGGAGATAGTATTAAGATCCCTTGAAGGGGACGCGGACATCACAGTTTCTTCCGGTATAAACGCCGGGGTAAGAACCAACGGATTCGATCATTTTGAATCCGTGAGATGCGGCGCTTTTTCCGGAAAATATACAGAGTGCACAGTATCCACAAACGGCTGAAATACTGTGGAGTTATTGGGCAGCATGGCCTCTGACGATATCAGCTTTGACATTGAGAAAAAAGACTTTGCCGTTTACCATGTGGCGGATGTGAAGCTTTGTGAGGACAGGGAAGTATCCCTCATAAAAACAGTGGCAGCCGTAACGGACAGAGACCTTGATATTAATAACGACGATATCCGCGTAAGCTGCCTTGAAAAGCTTTCAAAGGCCCTCGAAAACGGAATAGAAAAAGAGTATTCGGAGCACTTAGCTGTCTGGAGAGAAAAATGGAATGACAGTGATATAATCCTCACCGGGTCTGACACAGCAAAAAAGGCCATGAAAGCTCTCAGAATGTCCATATATCACTTAAACAGATCCGTTTGCGGAAAAGACCCCAGGATCGCTATCTGTGCTAAGGGATATGCAGGAGAAGGGTATTTTGGAAGATACTTCTGGGATACAGAGATAAACATGCTTCCATTTTTCATTCATACCGATCCGGAAGCTGCAAGAAACCTTCTTTTGTTCAGATACAATACCTTAAACGGAGCAAAGCAGAATGCGGCTTCATACGGCTACAGAGGAGCGAGATACCCCTGGGAGTCCTCGGTTACGGGCCGAGAAGAGTGTGCATGCTGGCAATATGCGGATCATGAGATCCATGTGACGGCGGATATAGTCTATGCCATAATGCATTACGTAAATGCCACGGGTGATGAAGACTTTGTCAGAGACTACGGTATAGATATCATGGTGGAGACAGCCAGATACTGGATGGACAGGACGGATAAGGACTTGGATGGAACCTATAATCTCCTTGGAGTCATGGGGCCTGACGAGTACCTTGCAATGACTGCAAACAATGCATACACAAACAGAATGGTCAGGTTCTCTCTTGAGACGACCGTAAAATACATGAGAAAATATTTGACGGACCGGGAGATCACAGGCAGATTAAATTATACCGAAAAAGAGATCTCAGAGTTTGAAAATGTAGCACTAAATCTCAAAAAAGCCGTAAAGAACAAGGACGGGGTGACACTTCAGTGTGATGAGTTTGAAAGCTATGCGGATCTTGACTTTGATGCGATCTGGACTGACAGATCAAAATGCTTTGGAACTTTTATCTCACAGGAGAAAAACTACAGGTCAAAGGCTTTGAAACAGGCGGATGTGCTGGAGATGATGATGCTTTTTGGAAACGAGGTAAGTGATGAGGAGCTTGAGAGAAATTATGCCTACTATGAGCCCATCACCACCCACGATTCCTCGCTTTCGGCAGCGGTTCACGGAATACTTTCCGCAAGACTTGGCAGAATGGATGAAGCTGAAAAGTTCCTGGAAAAAGTGGAAGACATCGATCTGAAGCCCGAAAAGAAGGGAGCGGAAGAGGGAATCCACATCGCAAACTGCGGTGGTATCTGGCAGCTTTTTGTCTATGGCTTTGCAGGCATGAAAAGTGCCATGTGGGAAAATGATCTGACCACAACACCTCACTTGCCTGAAGGAATTGACAGTATCACGATCCCTGTCATCTGGCATGGTGAAAAGAAAAAGATTACGGTAACAAGATAAAATGATATTAAGCGCCGCAGGCTAATACCTGACGGCGCTTATTTCTCCGGAGGATAGAATGTCTGTCTCTCCGGTTTCGTATTTTATCTGTAATTTATAATCATCTGTGATCCCTGTGACATATCCGTACTTATCCCTGTCCACATTGTCAAAAGAGTTGATCTTTACATATTTTCCTATGAGCATTGAATTGTCACGGTATATTCCGATGGCTTCGTCTGAATTTGCGGGATCCATGAACTTAGCAAGGTTTTTTAATATACCGACTATAAGGTCGTCTTTCAGTGTCACCTTTGACAGGGGATTTGCCCTGTCAAACACTGCTCCCGCAATGTTTTTAAGGGACTTCGGATAACCGTTTTTGGGAGAAAAAAGGTTTATTCCGAATCCGATAAGCACAGCGGTTTCTGTCGGGTCTTCCATATTCACGATGGCTTCCGACAGTATTCCTGCCACCTTTTTATCCTCCACATAAATATCATTAACCCATTTTATGGCAGGTTTAAGTTCATTTTCGCACTTGATCTCAGAGAGCGCGCTGAACACAGACACGGCGGCAAGTGCAGTAAGGGTGGTCAGAGAATTGATATCGATCCTTGGGTGAAATAGTAAAGTCATGTATAAACCGCATCCCTCGGGAGAATAAAAGCTCCTTCCTCTACGGCCTCTGCCCTTGGTCTGCTCATCGGCTATCACCAGCGTGTTTTCCCCTTTTTTTCGAAGGTCTGATGATTTTAGGATCCGAAGGGCTTCATCATTGGTACTGTCCACAACAGGCTTATGGATAACGGAAAAAGGCGGAAAATATCCTTCACACTTTTTCATAATCCGGTCGCAGTCAGTTAACAGAAGGTCGCTTTTTAACCGATAGCCCTTGTTTGTCACAGCCTCTATCTGTAAGCCTTCATCTGTCAGTGCTTTTATCGCTTTCCACACCGCCGCCCTTGACACATACAGCTTTGAAGCTATCTCCTCGCCGGATACAAAATTCCCGTAATTGTCATTTAGTATTTTTTTTATCGCATCTTTTGTTTTCATAAGGAGATTGTAAACCTTGATTTTGCAAATGTAAACCGAACATGATCATTTCAGGTTTATGTGTTTAATGAAAACGCCGACCTGATCCTCCGTTTCTTTTTTGAACAATAAATATGATTCATAAGAATGCGAAAGTTATGTTATAATGAAAAAAGACTGTGGCGTTATGAAAATGAGAGACTTTGGTAAGTCGTAGTTTTGAAAGCGTGAAATTCTATGAGGTATATATTAAAACAGTGCGGACTGTTGATCGCATGCAGTATTTTGCTCACATCATGCGGAATATACAAAGATGCACTCCTTGAAAAAAGAGGCGAAACAGAAGACGGATATACGATCTTTGAGGCGGAGGACGCAGAGGTGAGATTACCTAAAGCGCCTAAGGAACAGATCGTGACCCTGGAGAGTATTGCGGAAAAGATCGAAACGGATGAGGCGACAGCCCCTGTGGAGCAGGAAATCCCGACAGAAAAAAAGATCGTGCTGTCCGCTGTGGGGGACGTGACGCTTTGCAGCTACGAGGAGCAGGGGTATTCGGGAACCTTTGATGAGGCATATGATACTAATGGCGGCGATTATTTTTTTTCAAATGTAAAAGAGTTTTTTTCAGATGATGATATCACAGTCATAAACCTGGAGGGAAACCTCACAGACAGCGAGGAGAGAAATCCCGGAAGAGACTACTACTTAAGAGGCAGACAGGAATATGCATCGATCCTTCCAAAGGCAGGGATAGATGTGGTGACACTTGCAAACAATCACAGAAATGATTTTTTTGAGGAGGGTGCAAAAGACACAAGAGACGCTCTTGATGCGGTGGATATGCCCTATGCCTACGACAACAAAGTAGTGCTGTATGAAGCAGGTGATGTATCCGTCGGGGTTGTAGCCATAAACTGTCTGGGGTTAAAAGATTACGCAAAGAAGCTGATAGACAGTGCCGCTTCTCAGTTTGAGGAGCGCCCTGACATATTGGTGGCGGCGCTTCACTGGGGCATCGAGAGAGAATTCTACCCGGATGAAGATCAGATAAACATCGGCCACTATTGCATAGATCAGGGCTTTGATCTGGTGATCGGATGTCACCCCCATGTGTTACAGTCCATAGAGGAATATGAGGGCAGACACATAGTGTATTCCATGGGGAATTTTTGCTTTGGCGCAAACAGAAATCCGGTGGACAAGGACAGCATCATTTACAGGGAGGAGTTTATCTTTGACGATGACAAAAATCTGTCGGAGACAAAGGGCTATGTGATCCCCTGCAGCGTCAGCTCCGTAAAGGAGAGAAATGATTTCAGACCCACACCGGCTGAGGGCGAGGATTATAACAGGATAATTGAGAGATTAAATACATACAGTAATGTATATGATACAATAATAGATGATAATGGCATTGTGACTTCAAGATAGTCACGGAAAGAGAGGTACAAATGGGCAACATGGAAATGCGCGACATGGGAAAAACAGGGGCGAAGGTAAGTCTTCTTGGTTTTGGCTGTATGAGATTTCCTACAACAGAGGACGGTAAGATCGATGAGGCAAGGGCTGAAGAGATGCTGGATAAAGCCATCGCAAGCGGAGTAAATTACATCGATACCGCTTACCCTTATCACGGTGGCGAGAGCGAGAGATTTGTCGGAAAAGTTTTGCAAAAATATGACAGGGATTCATTTTATCTTGCTACGAAACTTCCCGTATGGCTTGTAAAGAGTCTGGATGATGTGGACAGGATCTTTGAGGAACAGCTTCAGAAGCTTAGGACCGATCATGTGGATTTTTATCTTATGCACGCTCTTGACAGAGAAGTATTTGAAAAAATGCGTGATATGGGCGTTGTAGAGAAATTAAAAGAGATGAAAAAGGCCGGAAAATTCAAGTATCTTGGTTTTTCATTCCACGATGAATATTCAGCTTTTAAGGAGATCATCAATTATACGGAATGGGATTTTTGCCAGATCCAGTTAAATTATATGGACGCGGATGAGCAGGCAGGCGTAAAAGGATATGAGCTTGCAAAGAAAAAGGGCGTGCCCCTTGTGATCATGGAGCCTGTAAAGGGAGGAACTCTTGCAAACCTTGCTCCCGATATCAGAGAAAAATTCACTGCTCTTGATCCCAATGCATCCATGGCTTCATTCGCACTCAGATGGGTTGGAACTTTTGACAATGTAAAAGTGATCCTCTCAGGCATGAGCACCATGGAGCAGGTGGATGACAATCTGAATACCTTTATAGACTTTAAGCCCATGACAGACGCAGAGAAAAAGACTGTGGATGACGTGGTAAGCATTATGAAGAGCCGCGTACAGAACGGCTGTACAGGATGCAGATACTGTATGCCCTGTCCTTTCGGAGTGGATATCCCCGGATGCTTCAAGGCTTGGAATACTTATCATGTATATGGCAATTACAATTCGGCTTCATGGCTTTGGGAGCATGAGATAGGAGAGGCACATCAGGCAAAGAACTGCAAAGAGTGCGGTGCCTGCGAACAGAAGTGTCCTCAGCATCTCTCCATTCGTTCCGACTTAAAGAAGGCCCAGGCCGATCTGGATAAAAAGGAATTCAGGTTTTAGATCATGAAATTTTTGCTGGTTGGGATAAATGCAAAGTTCATACATACAAATCCCGCAGTCAGGAGCCTTAAGGCATACGCCGGCCCTGAGTACGCAGAGCATATTGAGATAGCGGAATATACCATCAATCAATACACAAGGGATATTCTGGCTGATATCTATCGTAAAAGTCCGGATGTAATAGGTTTTTCCTGTTACATCTGGAATTTTGATATTGTGAAGCTTTTGCTGAAGGAACTGAAAAAAGTTCTTCCTGACACGGATATCTGGCTCGGCGGTCCTGAGGTAAGCTATCACGGGGAAGAAACCATAAAAAAGTTTGGCGAGCTTACCGGTATCATGGTGGGGGAAGGGGAGGAAACCTTTAAAAGCCTTATAAAATGGTATGCTGATGGCGGGGATGAAAATGCCCTTAAGTCCATCAGGGGCCTGCAGCTTCCCGGTGGCTTTACCGGTGTGGCAAAGCCTGTGGATATGGATACAATACCGTTTTTTTACAATGACATGTCAGAGTACAAAGACAGGATCATTTACTATGAGTCCTCAAGGGGATGTCCCTACAGCTGCAGTTATTGCCTCTCCTCCGTGGAAAAGACCCTCAGATTCAGAAGCCTTGACCTTGTAAAGAGTGAGCTTCAGTTTTTCCTGGACAAAAAGGTTAAGCAGGTAAAGTTTATAGACAGGACCTTCAACTGCGATCATGACAGGACCATGGAGATATGGCGTTATATCCACGAGCATGACAACGGTGTCACAAACTTCCACTTCGAGATAGCCGCGGATATCTTAAAAGAGGACGAGCTTGATCTGTTAAAGGAGTTTCGTCCGGGGCTTGCGCAGCTCGAGATCGGCGTTCAGTCCACCAATCTCATGACCATCGACGCCATAAACCGCAGGATGGATATCGACAAGCTTCGAACCATCGTGGAGAGTGTAAAGGCAGGCCGAAACGTTCATGAGCATCTGGACCTTATCGTGGGTCTTCCCTATGAAGACTATGCCTCCTTTAAAAAATCCTTTAATGACGTATATTCCATGGAGCCGGAGCAGCTTCAGATGGGATTTCTAAAGGTCCTAAAGGGCGCAAAGATGGAGGCGGATGCGGAAAAGTACGGCATCTGCTACAGCGACGAACCTCCCTACGAAGTGCTCTTTACCAATTGGCTAAACTTCGGGGAAGTACTCAGATTAAAACAGGTGGAGGAGATGGTGGAGCTCTATTACAACTCAAACCAGTTCACCCACATTCTTCCTGCCATGGTTAAGATTTTTGAGTCACCCTTTGACATGTTTGAAGAGCTTGCAAAGTTTTATGAAAAAAACGGATATTTTGTGGCGTCTCCCGCAAGGAGCTACCGCTACAACGTACTCCTTAATTTTCTGCGGGACAAAGACCCGGAGAACATGGATTTTTACAGGGATCTTGCTCTGTATGACATGTATCTTAGAGAAAATTTAAAGAGCAGACCGGATTTTGCCGGGGAACTGTCGGATGATGAAAAGATGAGAATAAAAGCGTTTTTCGAGGCGGAGGAGAAGGAGAGAAAATACCTTCCCTCATACATAGGCTTTGACAAAAAGCAGCTTCGAAGAAATGCGCATCTGGAATTCTTTGATTTCGATGTAAACAGCGTTGTGCCTGCAAAAAAGGAGACAGCGATACTCTTTGATTATTCCGAGAGAAATCCCCTTAACATGGAGGCAAGGACCTGCGTGATCCGGTAGTGTTATTTTTTTGCCCCATATGTGACCGCAAAATATGAAATGAGGATCAGAGTCACAAAAGATGACCGCAAGAGTGCGGACAGGCTGAAAAAGCGGCGTAAAAGAGGATAAAATGACAGATTCGTATGTATCAATTGATTTGGAGACCACAGGGCTAAACCCCAAGCGTGATAAGATAACTGAGATTGGCGCAGTAAAAGTAATAAACGGCGTTGTGGCAGAGAAGTTTTCATCTCTGATAAACCCCGGGAGACCACAGCCTGAATATGTGGCAAATATGACAGGTATAGATGACGCGGAACTTGCCGGGGCACCTTACATAGAGGAAGTGTTTCCGGGACTTGTGGATTTTATCGAGGATCTGCCCTTACTTGGCCACAGCATATTATTTGACTATTCATTTTTAAAAAAAGAGGCTGTAAACGAGAAGATTAAATTTGAAAAGCGTGGAATAGATACGCTTAAGATCGCCAGGAAGTATCTTCCGGAACTGGAACACAGGAGTCTAGGATTTTTGTGTGAGCACTATGAGATACCATTAAAGGCCCACAGGGCCATGGAGGATGCATATGCTACGCACCTCTTGTATCTGAAGCTTGCGGAGGTTTTCGACGGACCGGATGAGAAGCTTTTTGAGCCGGGCCCCATGATATTTAATGTAAAAAGAGATGTGCCGGCTACGTCTTTACAAAAAGAAAGGCTCATCAAGCTTTATGCAAAGCATCATTTAAAGATTGACTTTGACATAGACAGGATAAGCCGAAGCGAGGCCAGCCGCATGACTGACATCATTTTTTCCAAATATGGAAGGAATGTGTAAAAAGGCCTGCCTAAGGAGTTCCTGTGGCAGGCAGATACGACTTGATCGGAAAAATATATACCGGGATCACAACTGGGGATAATTATCCTTTAAGTGCTTAAGGATTATTTTTTTGTTGGGAGATTTAAGGAGTTCGGCGCGGTAGATAAGTTTGTCTATGTCGCCAAACTCTTTTTTTTCGAAATAATAATCCGCAAGCTTGTCATAGGTCGCGGTGATGTCGGTTCCCGTGGAGATGGCGTATTCCATCAGAAGGGATGCTTCTTTTCCGTATCCTGCGGACAGAAGTCTGTCTGCCCAGGCCTGAATGGTACGGACCATGACCGTGTAATTTGAGTCATATTCGGAGAGCTCGGGAAGGTTTCCGGCGCCGTATTCAAGCTTTAAGTCCGTGTTTGAAAACCCTGAGAAATTGACGATTTTTTTTCCGGTAAGTTCGCTTAAAACATCGATATAATCCATGACTTCGGCATCGTCGTTTAACAGGTTTGTGGGAAACTGCTCCAGGGGGATATTTATATAGTCCAGGTTATCCAGGCTCTTTTTTCTCACCATGTTGCTTCTTGCTTCACGGTCCCAAAAGTCTCTGTCTATGGAATCGGCTTTCTTTGCCTGGCGTTTTATTGCCACCATCAGCGCAATGGACAAGACGATTAAACTTGCCAAAATAGTGAAATTCATATATAATATCCTTTCAGAGTTTTTTGTATGAAAAGAGGATTTAAGCCATGATGAACATGAACAGCAAAAAATCAAAACGCATCTTTTCAGGAATCATCGTTCTGATCATCGTACTTGCGATGTTACTTTCAACTGTAGCATATTTCGCATAGCAATTCAATTGATGTGATATTGAAGCAGGATGACTCGGTGCATCCTTCATAAGTTTTTGGAAAGGCTTTTATATGAAAAAGTTATTATGGTTAACCGCGGGTATGTTTGCGATGCTTTTTGTGGCAATGCCGGTAAAGGCTGCCACAGCAGATACAATACCGGACGGAGTATATGCCGGTGAAATTTCGCTTTCCGGCATGACCGAAGATGAGGCAAAGACAGCCATTAGTGAATATGTGGATTCCCTCAGGGAGAGGCAGATCACATTTTTGGCTGCAGGTGACCACGCTGTCACAGTTACGGCTGAAGAACTTGGCATCGGCTGGGCAAATGCAGAGATAGTAAAGGAGGCAGCAGGCCTCGGAAAAGAAGGCAATGTCATCGCCAGATACAAGGCCATAAAAGATTTAAAGCATGAGAACAGGGTTTACCCCATCGAGCTGTCTTTTGATGTGCAGCTTATAAACGATGTGCTTGTAAACAGCTGCGCAAAATATGACATAAAGGCAAAGAACCTGTCCCTTGTCAGAGAAAACGGTGAGTTTACCGTTGTGGACGGCCAGATTGGCTACTCCATGGACACAGAGAATTCCATCGACGAGGTTGAGACTTTCCTCACCACAAAATGGGACGGTAATGACTGTGAGATCCCTCTCGTGATAAAGGAGGAGGATCCCAAGGGCTCCAAGGAAGAACTGGCAAATGTGCAGGATCTGCTCGGAACATTTACAACTTCTTATGCAACTTCCGGTTATGCCAGAAGTGCAAATGTGGCAAACGGCTGTGCTTTGATAAACGGAACCACTCTCTATCCCGGAGAGGAGTTTTCCACATACGAGACAGTGTCTCCCTTTTCAGAGGCAAACGGCTATTACATGGCCGGTTCCTATGTAAACGGAAAAGTGGTGGACAGCCTCGGCGGAGGAATCTGTCAGGTTTCGACCACACTTTATAACGCGGTGCTTTTGTCAGAGCTTGAGGTGACAGAGAGACACAATCATTCCATGATCGTAACCTATGTCTCTCCCTCATCCGATGCGGCCATCGCGGAGAGCTCCGGCAAGGATTTTAAATTTGTAAACAGTTCGGATTATCCTATTTATATAGAGGGATATGTGTCAAACAAACATATCACCTTCAACGTATACGGCAAAGAGACCAGACCTTCCTCTCACGAAGTAAAATATGAGAGTGAGGTTTTGGAGAGGATTGAGCCTCAGAGTGACAATATATACGCGGATGCAGGTCATCCCCTCGGATATGTGGTCTCAGAGAGTGCTCACATCGGATACAAGGCAAGACTTTGGAAAGTGGTATATGAGGACGGCAAAGAGGTTTCAAGGGAGCAGGTTAATTCCAGCACCTACAAGATGTCTCCCAGAAGTGCCACCGTGGGTGTGGCAACTGAGAATCCAGATGCCTACAACGAGATCATGGCAGCCATCGGTACAGGCAGCCTCGACCACGTGCGAAATGTATTGTCCATCATAACCACCTGGTAAAAAACATAGACGGAGATAGTTATGAACCCCGGAAAGATTAACGGAAACGTGCTTAAGCGTTCTGTTTTGAGACAAATCGAAAAGAATAAAATAAATCAATCTTTATTAAACGGCGCAGGAATAGGGGAAGACTGCGCTGTTTTTTCATCTTTCGGGGACAAATATACTCTTTCCTGCATGCAGGAGGGTGAGATTTTAACATTGTCAGGTACGGGATTCGGATCGGTATCCCATCTGATATTAAAAGGCATCAACAATATGGCAGCCTGTGGCGGTCATGTGGAAAATATCTCCATGACCCTTATTCTTCCTGAGGATTGTGAGGAAGAGAGCTTAAAGACCATCATGGAGCAGGCGGCTGTTTTTGCAGAAGAAAAGGGAATTGCCCTGGCGGGCGGTCAGAGCAGAGTTTTACAAGGGATTAAAAACCCCATAGCGGTATTTAGTTTTATCGGAGTGGCTGACAAGGTTTATGAAAAGGCCGCGGTAAAGCCCGGCATGGACATAGTCCTTAGCAAATACATCGGGCTTGAGGGCACGGCATATCTGGCAAGTCAAAGGCGGGAGGAACTGCTTTCACGCTACCCCGCATATCTGGTTGACGAAGCGGAAAGCTTTGAAGGATATTATTCCATAGAGTCGGAGGCTGCAATAGCGGTCATGTCCGACGTGGCGCTGATGCATGACGTCTCAGAGGGCGGAATTTTTGCAGGAATCTGGGAGATTGCGGAAAGAGCGGGCGTTGGACTTAAAATCGACATGAAAAAGCTTCCTCTTCGACAGGAGACGGTTGAAGTGTGTGAGAGATTGTCCAAAAATCCCTATGAGCTTATGAGCGGCGGGTGCCTTATCATGATAACGGACGACGGCGAAACCCTGGCCACAGCCATAAAGGAAAAGGGGATAAATGCCACGGTTGTGGGAAAGATCACAGACGACAATGCCAGGATCTTTGTAAATGACGAGGAAGTAAGGTATCTGGACAGACCCCATGTGGATTCACTGTTTGCAGATACGGAATAAAATAGATAAGGGAGAAAAATTATGAGAGAAGAATTGCTTAGAATCATTGAGAAAAACGGACGTATAGACTTAAAGGAGCTGGCAGTGCTCCTTGGTGTGCAGGAGATCGATGTGGTGAATGAACTCCAGAAGCTCGAGGAGGAGGGCATCATCTGCGGATATCACACCATGATAAACTGGGAACTTACAGATATCGAGAAGGTGACAGCTCTTATCGAAGTGAGAGTGACACCCCAGAGAGGTCAGGGATTCGATACCATAGCTGAGAGGATCTTCCAGTATCCTGAGGTTACCAGCGTATATCTCATTTCCGGAGGTTATGATCTGATGGTTATCCTGGAGGGCAAGTCCCTCAGGGAGGTCAGCGGCTTTGTGTCAAACAAGCTCTCCACCATGGATACGGTACTCAGCACCGCTACTCACTTTATCTTAAAGAAATACAAGGATCACGGTACGATCTTTGGACCCAAAAAGCAGGATGAAAGGGAGATGATGGCATGAGAAATCCCTTATCAGATACAATAGTTTCAATAAAGCCATCCGGCATCAGAAAATTTTTCGACATTGTAAGCGAGATGAAGGATGCCATTTCTCTGGGCGTTGGTGAGCCCGATTTCGACACTCCCTGGCATATCAGAGATGAGGGCATTTATTCCCTTGAAAAGGGCAAGACTTTCTATACTTCAAACTCAGGTTTGATGGAGCTTAGAAAAGAGATCTGCAACTACATTGACAGGACTCAGGGAGTAAAATACGACCCGGCAAATGAGGTTATTGTGACGGTCGGAGGTTCCGAGGCTATCGATATAGGTCTCAGGGCCATGTTAAATCCCGGGGACGAGGTGCTGATCCCTCAGCCCAGCTATGTTTCATATGAACCCTGCACCGTCCTTGCAGGCGGAAAGCCTGTGATCATCAACTTAAAGGCTGAAAATGACTTCAGACTAACGGCCCGTGAGATCGAGGAGGCAGTTACGGAAAAGACCAAAGTGCTTATCCTGCCTTTCCCTAACAATCCCACCGGTGCCATCATGGAGAAAAAGGATCTTGAGGAGATCGCCGAAGTCATATTAAAGCATGACCTCATAGTCTTAAGCGACGAGATCTACGCAGAGCTTACTTACAACGGAAAGCATGTATCCATTGCATCCCTCCCCGGCATGCAGGAGAGAACGGTTTTAATAAACGGTTTCTCCAAGGCATATGCCATGACGGGATGGAGACTCGGATATGCATGCGGTCCTGAAGAGATCATAAAGCAGATGACAAAGATACATCAGTTTGCCATCATGTGCGCTCCCACCACAGCTCAGTATGCTGCAATTGAAGCCCTTAAAAACGGCGACGGTGACGTGGCAGAGATGAGAGAGGCTTACAATCAGAGACGAAGATTTTTGATGAATGCCTTCAGGGAGATGGGCATTGAGTGCTTTGAACCCTACGGAGCTTTTTATGTATTCCCCTGCATCAAGGAATTCGGTATGACAAGTGACGAGTTTGCCACCAGATTCCTGGAGGAGGAAAAGGTTGCGGCAGTTCCCGGAACAGCATTTGGCGACAGCGGAGAGGGGTATCTCAGAATATCCTATGCTTACTCCATCGAAAGACTGAAGGAAGCAATGGAGAGACTTAAGAGATTCGTTGAAAAACTCAGAGCCGAGCAGGCAAAGTAAAGTTTTCCTCACAGCGGATCTGTTAAACTGAATAACCGGATAACAACATTTCTTGCGGCAGTGCCCATAAAGCACTGCCGTAGTTTGGGCAAAGAGGTAAATATGCATATAGTACTTCATCAACCGGAGATACCGGACAACACAGGCAATATCGGCAGAACCTGCGTGGCAACAGGCACAAGCCTTCACTTGATAGAGCCCCTTGGTTTTCATCTGGATGAAAAGAGAATAAAGAGAGCCGGAATGGACTATTGGGAAAAGCTGGACTTACACAGATACATGAACTATGAAGAGTTTCTGGCAAAAAATCCTGACGCCAAGGTCTGGATGGCCACCACAAAAGCTCATAAGAGCTATACAGAGGTGGAGTTTGGGCCTAACGACTTTATAATGTTTGGCAAGGAAAGCGCAGGAATTCCCGAGGAGATACTGGTGGACAACGAAGAAAACTGCATCAGGATCCCCATGAAGGAGGATATCAGAAGCTTAAACCTGGCCAATTCCGTTGCAATCGTTTTGTACGAAGCCCTGAGACAGAATGACTTTAAAGGCATGGAGACGGAAGGGAAGCTTCACAGACTGAATTGGAAAGAAAAATAAGTGTTCACACTTTGTTCACAATTAAAACACTTTTCCGTGACATATGGAATCTACAATACTGTAAGATGAAAAAGGCGGGGTAGCGCCTTATGAATTTGGGAGGCATATTATGATTGAGGTAACCAACCTTACAAAGCAATACGGTGATCACATTGCCGTAAACAATCTTTCCTTCAAAGTAGAGAAGGGACAGATCTACGGATTTTTGGGACCAAACGGTGCCGGAAAATCCACGACCATGAACATTATCACAGGATATCTGGCCCCCACGGACGGAACCGTGACCATTGACGGCAAGGATATCCAGAAAGAACCCGAGGCAGCAAAAAAGCTTATCGGATATCTGCCTGAGATCCCACCCCTTTACACTGATATGTCAGTAAGGGATTTCCTCAGATTCGTGGCAGAGTTAAAGAAAGTGCCAAAGGCCGAGAGAAAACAGCAGGTCGACGAGGTCATGGAGATGACCCAGATCACCGACATGCAGAACCGTCTGATAAAGAACCTGTCAAAGGGTTATCGCCAGAGAGTAGGTATCGCACAGGCCATTTTGGGAAAACCCGAAGTGATCATTTTGGACGAGCCCTCCGTAGGACTTGACCCCAAGCAGATCATCGAGATAAGGGATCTTATCAGAAAGCTTGGCGAGAAGCACACTGTGATCTTAAGCTCCCATATCCTCAGCGAGGTTCAGGAAGTGTGCGATCACATTCTGATCATCGCCCATGGAAAACTGGTGGCTTCAGACACTACAGAGAACCTGTCCAAACTCACAAATCCCAACACTATTTTAAACCTCACGGTTTCAGGTGATTTTGATGCCGCAAAAGCAGTTCTTGAAAATGTGGCCGGCGTGGACAGCCTGGAGAATGGCGGAACCGATGCAGACGGAAACACACTTATCAAAGTAGTCAGCGCAAAGGGTGTTGATGTCAGAGATGAGGCAGGCTTTGCTCTTGCCGGTGCCCGTATCGCAGTTCGTTCAATGCAGATCGAGGAGAAGTCCCTTGAGGATATCTTCCTTGAACTCACAGACGGCGGTGAGGAAGTAAAAAAAGAGAGAAAGAGACTTTTTAAGAAAAAAGATTCCGAAGAAGCGACTGACGAAACAGCCGACGAAGAAGTAAATTCCAAGGCTGATGCAGATTCGGAAAATATAAATGGAGAAGGAGAGGAAAGATAATATGTTAGCCATATTTAAGAGAGAATTTAAATCATATTTTCAATCCTTCATCGGATTTTTGTTTGTTGCCGTAACACTGGCACTTATCGGACTTTATTTTTATATTTATAATCTGGGAAACGGATATCCTTATTTCCAGTATGTTCTTTCCAGTGTATCCGTGCTTTTTATGTTCACGGTACCTATCCTCACCATGAGAACCCTGGCTGAGGAAAAGAGAAACAAGACAGACCAGCTTACACTTACCGCACCTGTTTCCGTGTGGTCCATAGTGATGGGTAAATACCTGGCGCTTCTTGGAGTGTTCTGCATTCCCGTTGCGATCATCTGTTTCTATCCCCTGATACTTATGAACTTTGGAACGATTCCCATGGCGCAGGCTTACCTTGCAATCCTCGGATACTTCCTTTTCGGTGCGGCAGCCATAGCAGTGGGCTTATTCGTTTCAAGCCTTACAGAGAGCCCTGTCATTGCAGCAGTTATCGGCATCGCGGTACTGTTTGTGGGATACATGATGAAGGGTATCACTTCACTTTTGGACGGCGCCCCTTCCATCATCACACAGGTCCTTAACTGCTTTGACCTTTATACACACTTTAGTGATATGTTAAACGGTTCCTTGAATATTGACGGAATCGTATATTACATCTCTCTCATCGCTCTGGTACTTTTCTTTACGGTTCAGTCGATCCAGAAGAGACGTTACAGCGTATCCGTAAATCATTTGAGCCTTGGCGCTTACAGTACTCTTTCAATCGTGATCGCTACAGCCATCGTTGTGGTTTTAAACATCGTGGTTGGAAAACTACCCAAGAGCTTTACAGCAGTTGACGTGACAGACGAACAGCTCTATTCCATCACAGACGAGGGCAAGGAATTCATCGCCCAGGTTGACGAGGATGTAAAAATATATGTGCTCTCATCAGAGGACAACAGGGATCTGATGCTGGGCGAGACTTTGGACAGAATAGACGACCTCTCAAAAAATATAAGCGTTGAATACGTGGATCCTGCAATCAACCCCAGATTTGCTTCTCAGTATACAGATGCAAATCTCACAGTGGGAAGTCTGATCGTTGTAAGTGACAAGAGAAGTACCACAGTCAGCCAGACAGATATCTATGAGAGCACCTTTGACTCAAATACATATTCATCTACAGTTACCGGTTATGACGGCGAGGGAAGAGTGATCTCAGCAATCGACTATGTAACAAGCGATGTTCAGCCCAAGCTCCTTGCCACAACAGGACACGGCGAGGCAGCTCTTTCAAGCGACTACCAGGGTGCTGTAAAGAAGGCAAATATCGAATATGAGACAGGAAACATCATGGATTATGATGAGATCCCCGAAGACGTGAACATGATCCTCATCAATGCGCCCACATCCGATATTTCAAAGGATGATCTTGATAAGTTAAAGGCTTATCTTGACAGAGGCGGAGATATCATATACGTCGCAACTTATGATCTCACAGATTCCGCAAACATCGATGAGCTTTTAAGCTACAGAGGCCTCAGCATGGTCGAGGGTGTTGTGGTGGAAGGTGATGAGAGCCACTACTACGGCTATCCTTTCTACCTGCTTCCCACAGTACAGGTATCCACCTATACAGCAGGTCTCTACGGCGGAAATTATTATATATTTGCACCAAACTCTCAGGGTATTTTGATCGATGACACAAACGAAGAGATAGAATATACCAGCATCCTCGGTACAACAGAGTCTGCATATTCAAAGCTTGCAGCTCAGAATATGGAAGTGACTGACAAGGAAGAGGGCGACATCGACGGACCTTTCCAGATCGGTGTGGCTGCATCTAAGACCGGTGAGGGAACCCTCGTAGCTTACGGATCATCCTTTATGTTTACGGATGATGCAACAGGTCTTGTGGGCGGTTCAAACCAGAAACTCTTTACCAATACTGCTTCAAACTTCGCAAGCAGATCCGTAAATGTTTCAATTCCCGTTAAATCCTACAGTGTGTCAAACCTCATGGTTCCCAGAGCACAGAGCGTCATCATCGGAGCGATCACAACAATTCTGATTCCTGTTATACTGCTCTTAGTCGGATTCTTTGTATGGTTTGCAAGGAGGAAGAAATAAAAATGTCAAGACAGCTAAAGCAATTGATTCTGATGCTGATCGTACTGGTGATCTTGGTGGCTGTGTATTTCGGAGTCACCAAGTTCCAGGAGTCAAAAAAAGACAATGAGGAGGATAACTCTTCTGAGATCACCGTCCTGGAAGGCGATGTGGACAGCATCGAAAGTTTTACATACAACTACGACGGAAACACCTACACCTACGAGAAGGAGGATGACACCTGGTATTACGCAGATGATCACTCTCTGGAGGTAACCCAGTATATGATAAAAAACATGCTGGCAAACCTGGCACCTTTCACCACAGAAAATGTGTTGGAAAATGTCGAGGATCTGAGTCAGTTTGGCCTGGATGAACCATCAAGAACGGTTGACTTTGTGATGAACGGTGAAAACTACGAGGTGACATTCGGAGACTTTAATTCCATCGCAAACGTTTATTATGTATATTTAAACGGCGATACATCAAAGGTTTATACTACAGAATCATCAACCTATACTCTTTTCAACAAGGACATCTATGCTTTGACCAATCTG
>JAGDCK010000016.1 GCA_017958585.1 Lachnospiraceae bacterium | reverse complement strand
TAAAGCCAAGTCCGAAGAGCATTTCTATATCTTCTTGGGTTTTCGTAAATCAAAAATAGTTTCGGATCAAAATCAGATCATCAAATTCAGTTCGAAAATAATCCAAATAAACAGTTCAAAAACCAATTCAAAATTCAGTTCAAAAAAACAATATCAAATCTAAAAAGGCGGAATATATGAAGCTCTATTCTAAAGTATTGCCTGGTGATGGCAAAGTTTATGTACTTCACATAAATGTTTCATTTTCAAATTTAAAAAGATCCGCGGATCAGATCGTTCTATCTGTGATTTTTGATCCTAAGCAGATAAGTGAACAGGAAAAATACGGATCCCTGTTTAAGATCCTGGAGAGGAAACTGCGGGATGATATGCTCCCGAAGATAAAAAAGGGAAGTTCTATATACAGCTTAAAAGGCTATATTTATCGTATGGTCAGACCATTTTTAAATTCGGAAGGACTTTTTATATTTTTTTTGTGTGATAATTATGGAAATGCGGTAAAATATGATAATAAGTTATCAAATTTGTGCTATTATGGAATTGAGTTTGACAGGGTATACAGCTCGAGTACTTCCGAAAAGTGCCTGAAGTTTGAACCGGGATGCATGGTGCTCATAAGGCAAAAGGATTTTTCGGATGGTCGCTTAGGAGACTCAGACAGTAAAGAGTCGGAGAGTAAAGCGACGGAAATGAAAGTTGCGGAGAGCCTTAACATCCTTGAGATCGAAAGCGAAGAGGTGTTAAAAAAACGCATCAAAGAGATATCTGAGGGCTTTGGCGGAGGGACTCTGATAGGCATTAAATTCGGGAATGTATTTGATGAGATTAAAATCTGAAACCTGAAAGTTTAAAGCTTATAGAAATTTTTTCTTTTTGTATATACCGATGAGGAGAATGAATGAGTAAATACGAATTTGTGCGTGAGATCGGCACGGGGAATTTTTCAAAGGTGGATCTTGTGAGAAACCGTGAAAACGGTATGCTTTACGCCTGTAAGGAAAGTGAAAACACAGCATTACTTAAAAAGGAAGCTCAGATTTACGAAAGGATCAGTCATCCCACTTTTGCAAAATTTATCGAATATTTCGAGGAGGATGAAAAGGGATTTCTAATACTGGAATATGTGCCCGGAACGGACCTCTATATGGTGACTGATAAGAGAGAGAGTCTGAATTTCGGAGTGGCTGTAAGGATAGCTCTGGAAGTAGCAGAGGGGATCAGATATCTGAATACTCTGAATCCCCCGGTGATATACAGAGATTTAAAACCGGAAAATATCATGGTTTGCGAAAACGGACATGTAAAGATTGTGGACCTTGGAAGCTGCATTTGGGATGCGGATGATGGCAGTAAGAGCGGAAGCAGGAGTTTCTCAGCCCCTGAAGTGTTCATTGACAGGGAGGAACCGACCGCAGCAGGGGATGTATATTCCCTGGCAAAATTACTCTACTATATGCTCTCTGGTTCCACGGACGAGAGTATGTGCATGTATCTGCAGGGTGGAAGTAAGGGCGTAAGCCGCCTGCTTCTTGACTGCCTGGTGCGGGATCCAAAGAAACGCGTGCCCTCGGCAGATATGTTCATAAAAAGACTTTCTCCATACCTTGGGGCAGAGGGCATGAGGTTTTTACTTGCTGAGTTAAAGTCAAAAAAATACGGAAAGAAGCATAGTTTAGAGGAATACACAAGCTATGTTGCTATATATGGTGATAACTAGTTATCATTTATAAAGAGACAAAAAGGAGACGAGATAATGAGAGCATTAAAGAGAGTTTTATGTCTTGCAGTTTGTATGACAATGGTTTTTGCATGTTTAACAGGTTGCGGAAAAAAGAATTTTGAGGGCACCGTGAGGGTGGCATCCCTTAAGGGACCCACATCCATGGGTCTTTTGGAGCTTATGGAAGAAAGTGAAAAAGGAAATACAGATTTACAGTATGATTTTCAGATGTATACGGGAGCGGATGAGATCCTTCCCCAGATGATCCAGGGTCAGATAGATATCGCCCTGATCCCCTCAAATGCGGCAGCAAACCTTTATCAAAAGACATCCGGCGGAGTGGAGGTCATCGACATCAACACTCTGGGCGTGCTTTACATGGTTACCGCAGATGACAGTATAAGCAGCGTTGAGGATCTCAAGGGAAAGACCATAGTCCTCACAGGACAGGGAACAACTCCCGACCTGGTGCTTACATATATTCTGGAGCAGAAAGGTATCTTTGACGATGTCACATTGGATTTCAGATCAGAGGCCACAGAGGTTGTAAGCGTTCTGGCGGAGGACACATCAGCCATCGGACTTCTCCCTCAGCCCTTTGTGACAGCTGCATGTATACAGAATGAGAGCCTCAAAGTCGTATTTGACATGAATGCTCTTTGGGATGAGGTTAATCCCGATTGCAGTATCGTCACAGGCGTGACTGTTGTGAGAAAGGCATTTGCAGAGGAAAATCCCGATGTCGTAAAAGCATTTCTCGAAGATCACAAAAAAAGCGTTGATTTTGTAAACGGCAATCCTGATGAGGCAGCAGCCTTTGCCGTTAAGAGAGAGATCGTTGCAAAGGAGCCCATCGCAAAGAAGGCGATCCCTAATTGCAGCATTGTAAGCATCACGGGTGATGAGATGAAAAAGGCTCTCAAAGGATACTTAGAGGTGATTTATGAAAAGAACCCCGCATTCATCGGAGGAAGTCTCCCTGAAGAGGACTTCTACTATTAAAAACAAGATCATCGTATTATTTATATGGCTGTTACTTTGGCAGGTAACAGCCATGATAGTTCATAATGATGTGATATTGGCTTCCCCCATAAAGGCAGTTTATACACTTTTGGGATACATGGCCACGGCGGATTTTTACCGGGCGCTTTTTGGAAGTTTATTGCGTATTTTTGCAGGTATCATCCTTGGATTTTTCCTTGCGGTATTAATGGCCGTTATCGCGCTGAAATATAAAGCGGCAGAGGATTTTTTTGCACCTGTCGCAAATGTGTTTAAAAGTGTGCCGGTGGCGGTATTTGCGGTTCTTGTGATCATATGGTGGGGAACAGATGTCCTTACTGTGGCCGTATGTATTCCGGTGGCTCTTCCGAATATGTACATAAACATTTTGGAGGGAATGAAGACTGTCAGACCGGAATACATGGAAGTGGCAAAGGTCTACCATTTTTCACCCCTTACGTCCTATCGGTTTATATACAAGGATGCCGTAAAGGACAATGTTTACAGTGCGGTAAAGATATCCGTGGGAATGTGCATAAAGGCAGGGGTTGCTGCAGAGATAATCGGTACACCGAAATATTCAATTGGCGGAAAACTCTACCTCTCAAAGATTTATCTGGACACTCCGGGAGTCTTTGCATGGGCCATCGCCATCATCTTTATCAGCTTTGTTGCAGAGAAACTGTTTATAAAAGTATTGGATTTATATTTTAAAAAGAGAGCCGTTAAGATCACATTTAGGGATAAGAAAAGTAAGGACGCTGCTACGGATATGGATCTTGCGGGATTTGAAAATGTGAGTAAATCCTTTGGCGAAAATAATGTCTTAAAAAATGTGAATCAAAAATTCGAAGCAGGAAACATTTATTTACTGGACGAGCCTTCCGGAATGGGAAAGACCACAAAGCTTCGCATATTGGCAGGCCTCATAAAACCGGATGAGGGAAGAGTCTTTGCCCCAGCCGCATCAATGTGTTTTCAGGAGGACAGACTTTTTGAACAGTATGATGCCATAACCAATATAATGCTTGGAGGGTGCGACAGAGAAAAGGCGGAAAAGCTTGCACTTACTCTTTTAGGCAGTGACGATATTAATAAACCGGTCCTTGAATTATCCGGAGGTCAAAAGAGAAGAGTGGCACTTATCAGGGCTTTTTCGGGAGACTGCAAAATGGTACTGCTGGATGAGCCTTTTACCGGACTTGATGAGGAAAACAGGGAGAAGGCACAAAGGTTTATCGAGAGTAATGCTAAGGGCAGGATCATCGTGACAGCATCCCATGTGAAGGCGAATTAAAGGAATATGTAAAAATTATTTGTCTTTTTAAAAGGCTTGTGCTATAATTTCAAAATGACTGTGGCGTGATGGGAAATTCATGCCGCCAACAAGAGAAAATGTATAATTTATGGGCGTTTTGAGCCCTCAAGGAGGAAGTACAACAATGAGTTGTAAAGTTGAAAAGAAAGACAACAATATGGCTGTCCTCACTATCGAGGTAGAAGCAGCTAAGTTTGAAGAAGCAGTTGAGAAGGCTTATCAGAATAATAAGAACAAGATTTCCGTTCCCGGATTCCGTAAAGGAAAAGCTCCCAGAAAGCTTATCGAGCAGATGTACGGTAAGGAAGTATTCTTTGAGGATGCTGCAAACATTATTATTCCCGATGCTTATGCAGAGGCAGCTGACAATTGCGGTGAGGATATCGTATCCCAGCCCAAGATCGACGTTGTTACCATCGAGGCAGGAAAGAATTTCGTATTTACTGCAGAGGTTGCACTTAAGCCCGAGGTTGAGCTTGGCAAGTACAAGGGCGTAAAGATCGACAAGGTTGATATCGACGTAACAGACGAGGAAGTTGACGCAGAGATCAACAAAGAGCGTGAGAACAATGCAAGAAATATCGATATCACAGACAGACCTGTAAAGGACGGAGATATCACTACAATCGATTTCGAAGGATTCGTTGACGGAGTTGCATTTGACGGCGGAAAGGGAACAGATTATCCCCTTACCATCGGTTCAGGTGCGTTCATTCCCGGATTTGAAGAAGGACTTATCGGAGCAGAGATCGGCAAGGAAGTTGACGTTAATGTTACTTTCCCTGAGGATTATCAGGCAGATGCTCTTGCAGGTAAGGCAGCAGTATTCAAAGTAACCGTAAAAGAGATCAAAGAGAAGGAGCTTCCCGAGCTTGATGATGAGTTTGCAAGTGAAGTTTCCGAGTTCGATACATTCGCTGAGTACAAGGAAGATGTAAAGAAGACAATTCTTTCAAGAAAGGCTGATGCAGCAAAGGATGCAAAGGAAGATGCAGTTATCGATGCAATCATCGCTGATGCAAAGATGGATATTCCCGATGCAATGCTTGAGACACAGCAGAGACAGATGGTTGAGGATTTCGCTCAGAGACTTCAGTCACAGGGTCTTTCAATGCAGCAGTATATGCAGTTTACAGGCATGACAGCAGATGCATTCCTTGAGCAGGTTAAACCTCAGGCTCTCAGAAGAATCCAGTCAAGACTTGTACTTGAGGCAGTTGCAAAGGCTGAGAACTTCGAGGCTACAGACGAAGAGTTTGACAGCGAGATCAAGACCATGGCAGAAGCTTACCAGATGGAGACTGACAAGGTTAAAGAGCTTCTCGGTGAGGCAGGAGCAAAGCAGGTTAAGGAAGATATCCTTGTAAAGAAGGCTGTTGAGTTCGTTGTTGAGAATGCAAAAGAGTCAAAGCCCGCTGCAAAGAAGTCTTCAAAGAAGGCAGAGGAAGCTGATGCAGAATAAATTCAGATTATTTCATAGAGATTTTTTAGAGAGAGTACATTTTGTGCTCTCTCTTTTACTTTATAGGAAATTGCTTCGCATTCCTATAAAGTAAAAAGCGCTCCGCTATGGATGCGCACTCTGCGCACATCGCACTTCGTGCGAGAGTATCAAGTTGACTGTCGTCAACCGCGATCGGCGCGAGCATGTCGCAAGCGACATGCTTTCTTGTTTTACGGGAAATTTCACTTGCGTAAAAATTATATGTTTTAGCGTAAATATTTTTCTTATGAAACCCAGATTAAAAATGTACAATGGTAATAGGGTTATGAAATCATATAACAATAAGAGATATAACCTGAAAATACTACTTGTTGGATCGATCAACAGATAAGGAGGCAACTGTGAAGATAAAATCTCTTAAAACGAAGTTTATTTTGATTGGAGTAGCCGTATTGCTTCTTGTGGCCATTCTCCTGTTTGGTATGGCAAAGATGACATCCGTAGTTGAAAACTCCATGAAGAACGTATTGTACAACAGAGTTTATATCGCAAACACCAATATCATCAATGGTGAGCGAGACATGTACCAGGCCCTGGTGGCTGCTATGGAACTGCATGATTCGATGACCACTGAGGATGTTGAAGACAACAGACACGGATACGAAGTAAATTACCAGCAGATGTGGGATCATCTCGAGACCGCTGTTGCGCTTATAAAGGAAGATCCGAAGGCTTACTCCGAATATACATTGCAGGATCTGGCAAAAGCCAACGGCTTCACTCCTGAGACCGACGGAGACGGTTATCTTACGGATACCAGAAAGTTTACCGATCTGGTTGAGATGTTTTCAAATGAGTACACTGCTTTCTACAACAGCTATGATCCGGAAAAAGATGAGGGAGACTATGCTGCGCATATCGCTCACTTTGATAACTGCGAGGAATATGTAAATAACATCAAAGATTTCATAGATATGTATGCGGTGCTGATGCTTGACGGATTGGCTGACAATAACGGAAAGGCCCTCACAAAGGCTTTTGTATATGCCATTATCCTTATACTGATCGTGGTAGTTCTCTTTATTTATATCATCCGCGGTATTTTGAAGGGAATCAGGATCTCAAAGACCAACATCCTGGAGCTTGCAGATAAAAGCCTTACTTATGAGCCACAGACCGTTAAGGGTAATGACGAGATTGCCCAGATGGCTGATGCCACTGTGGATCTGTTTAAGAGTCAGAATGAGATCCTTCATCTCATAAACGAATCCTCCGACAAGATCTCAGAGGCTTCCGAGTCACTTAACAAATCATCGGATGATGTAAAGAATACCACCGGCCAGATCACAGTTGCCATAGGTGAGATCGCCGAAAAGATTTCGGAGCAGGCTACAGAGACCAACGAGGCATCAGAGCAGACAAAGATCCTGGGGGATATTGTCATTGCCAGCAATGAAGCCGCAGAGAACCTTGCAAATGTCAGCAAGGAGATCGAATCCGTCACAAAGGACGGTATGATAGTCGTTGACAGACTGCAAAGAGATACCAAGGCAAACGATGATGCTTTCCAGAGAATATTCGATGCAATCGATGCCATGACAGAGAGTGCTTCAAAGATCGGAGAGACCAGCCATTTGATCTCAGACATCGCATCACAGACAAACCTTCTGTCTCTTAATGCTTCCATAGAGGCAGCAAGAGCCGGAGAGATGGGTAGAGGATTTGCCGTAGTCGCAGACGAGATCAGAGCTTTGGCAGCCCAGTCAGCGGATGCGGTTAACACCATCGACAGCATGCTTGCTGAACTCAGTTCCTGCGTGGATCAGGCTTCAGAGCAGAGAGTTCAGGTTCAGGAGGCAGTTAAGACTCAGACTGAGAGTGTATTTGCCACAGGTGAAAAATATCGCCTGATCGTTGACAAGGTCGGTGTCATCAACAAGGAGATCAATGCTCTTGATTCCCTGAGCCAGGAGATGGATAAGAGCTGTAAGGTGGTTGTGGAAGCGGTTAACTCACTTTCAGAGTCTGCAGAGGATTGTGCCGCAGGATCGGAGGAGACCTCAGCTTCAGCTTCCTTTGTACAGGATTCTGTTGAGAGCATCACAAAGATCAGTGCCAATACTCAGGTTCTTGCAGATGACTTAAAAACTCTTTTACAGGAGTTCAGATTCTAGTTTTTTCTCTATATATGTTTATGATGGCGGTATCGGTTTCTTTCCGGTACCGCCTTTAAAGTGGTGGGAATAATGCACGAATATTTATCAGTTTGTACGGCGAATAAAATTAAGATTAACTTTTTATTAAAACTGATCTTAGAAGTTGAAAATGGTGAAAACATACGATAATATTAGTTCATGAGCAAAAATCCAAGGTTTTTTGATAATGGATTTATGCATGCATAAGTATAGACAAACAGGAGGAAGTAATATGAGTTTAGTGCCTTATGTCATTGAACAGACAAGTAAGGGTGAGCGCTCTTATGATATTTATTCAAGACTCTTAAAGGATAGAATTATTATTTTGGGTGAGGAAGTTAACGAGACCACAGCCAGCATCATCGTGGCTGAGCTCTTGTTCCTCGAGGCAGAGGATCCCGAGAAGGATATTCACCTCTACATCAACAGCCCCGGAGGATCTGTTACCGCAGGAATGGCCATCTATGATACAATGCAGTATATTAAATGTGATGTATCCACAGTATGTATCGGAATGGCAGCCAGCATGGGAGCATTCCTTCTTGCAGGCGGTGCAAAGGGTAAGAGATATGCTCTTCCCAATGCAGAGATCATGATCCATCAGCCCCTCGGAGGTACTCAGGGACAGGCTACAGAGATCGAGATCGCAGCAAAGCATATCCTGCGCACAAAGGAAAAATTAAACAGAATGCTTGCAGAGAATACAGGCAAGCCCTATGAGACCATCTGTGAGGATACAGAGAGAGATAATTGGAAGAGTGCTGAGGAAGCATGCGAGTATGGCCTTGTGGACAAGGTGATCACCTTCCATGATGCTTCTAAAAACTAATAGACTGGAGTAGATAAATGGCAGGAAAGAATTCCTCAAACGATATTAAATGTTCCTTTTGCGGAAAGCATCAGGGACAGGTAAAGAAGCTTATTGCCGGACCTTCGGGAGTTTATATCTGCGATGAGTGCGTGGATATATGCAGAGACATTCTGGAGGAGGAACTGGAGGACGATGAGTTTTCCGAAAAGCTTCCCATGGAGATCAATCTCTTAAAGCCAAAGGAGATAAAGACATTTCTGGATGATTATGTCATCGGACAGGAGGAGGCAAAAAAAGTCCTTTCCGTGGCTGTATACAATCATTACAAGAGAGTAACCGCACCAAAGACCGTAGATGACGTGGAACTTCAAAAGAGTAACATCATCATGATAGGTCCCACCGGTTCCGGAAAGACATATCTGGCGCAGACCCTGGCAAAGATCATAAATGTTCCCTTTGCCATTGCGGATGCCACCACACTTACCGAGGCAGGATATGTGGGTGAAGACGTAGAAAACATTCTGCTTAAGCTCATTCAGGCTGCGGATTATGACGTGGAGAGAGCTCAATACGGCATCATCTACATCGATGAGATAGACAAGATCACAAAAAAGAGCGAGAATGTATCCATCACCAGAGACGTATCCGGTGAAGGTGTTCAGCAGGCCCTTTTAAAGATCGTTGAAGGTACGGTTGCATCTGTTCCTCCCCAGGGAGGCAGAAAGCATCCCCATCAGGAACTGATACAGATCGACACCACAAACATTTTGTTTATCTGTGGCGGAGCTTTTGACGGACTTGAAAAGATCGTGGAGAGCAGACTGGACCGCAAATCCATCGGATTTAACACGGAGCTTGCAGAGAAGAGCACAAAGGAGATCGGTGAGCTGTTGCAGATGGTGACACCTCAGGATCTTGTGAAATTCGGTCTGATCCCCGAGTTTGTGGGACGTGTTCCCATTTCCGTGTCCCTTAAAGGACTTGACACGGACGCCCTTGTGAGAATATTAAAAGAGCCCAAAAACGCTCTTATCAAACAGTATCAGAAGCTCTTTGAGATGGACGGAGTAAAGCTCTCCTTTGAGGATGATGCGGTTTCCGACATCGCAAAGAAGGCATTTGAGAGAAAGACCGGAGCGAGAGGACTTCGCTCCATTATGGAGGAGATCATGATGGATACCATGTATGAAATACCATCGGATGATTCCATTGTCTCCTGCAATATTACGAAGGAATGTGTGGACGGTGAGGCAGAACCTGCTGTTACAAGAACTTCCAAAAAGTAAGCAAAACTGAGCCGCATTGATTTTTTCAGTGCGGTTTTTTTGCTTGTATTAATAAAGCTTCGTGCAAGGAGACGTACTTTGCGCGAATGCGTCATTAAAGAGGAAAATATATGGTTATTAAAAATGTCAGTCTGGAAACGGTTGTGGGAATCACAAGTAAGATCCCCCTCACCGGAAAGCCCGAGGTGGCTTTTGCGGGAAAGAGTAATGTGGGAAAATCCTCACTTATAAATGCTCTCATGAACAGAAAATCTCTTGCAAGGACCAGCTCAGAACCGGGAAAGACCCAGACCATAAACTATTACAATATAAATGATGAAATGTATTTTGTGGATCTGCCGGGATACGGCTTTGCAAAGGTAAGCCGCGAGACCCAGGCAAAGTGGGGCAAGATGATAGAGGATTATCTGCACAAGTCCCCCACACTTAAGGCTGTATTTTTGCTGATAGATATCAGACATGACCCTTCCGCAAATGACAGGATGATGTATGACTGGATAAAGGATCAGGGATTTGACCCCATTATCATAGCCACAAAGCTTGACAAGATAAAGAGAAGTCAGGTTATGAAGCAGGTTGCGGCAGTAAAGCGGGGCCTTGGGTGCGGGTCAGATGCGGTGATCATTCCTTTTTCAGCTGAGACAAAACAGGGAAGAGAAGAGATCTACGATCTGTTGGACAGACTTTGTACGGTAAATGAGGAGATTCCGGAAGGGGAAGAACCGGAGGAAGAATAAGGACGGATGTCTATTATTTTGAGGAGAGTAAGATGAGGAAGTATTGTAAGGCGTTGGTAAATTTAGGCGTGGCTCTGGTTTTTTTGCTGCTGGTGATATTTCTGCTGCCGAGATTGCTTATATTCTTTTCACCATTTGTGGCAGGATATGTGATAGCACTTATCGCGGCACCGCCCGTCAGATTTTTTGAGGAAAAGGTAAAGCTTAAGCGTAAAGCCGGTTCCGCTTTCGTGATCATAGTGGTTTTGGCTGCGGTGGTCACCCTCATATATTTTGTGGGTGCGTGGGTTATAGAAGAACTTGCCGGATTTTTGGAAAGTCTCCCCTCGATATGGGAAGGCATTGCAGAGGATATCGGAAAGAGTGGTGCCACATTAAACAGCCTGATCGGAAGGCTTCCAAAAGACATGAGACTTCAGATAAACAATCTGGTGGACGGGATAACCTCCTCCGTGACGGAGTTTCTGGGCGATATGGGATCCCCCACGCTTACTGCGGTGGGCAATTTTGCAAAACAGGTGCCGAATGTCATAATCGGAATTATAATGGCACTTTTATCCGCATATTTCTTTGTGTCTGACAAGGAGAGATTAAGCAAATGGTGCAACGAGCATCTGCCGGAATTTTTCCTTGAAAAATACGATATTTTAAAAAAATCCCTTGTAATCGCTGTGGGAGGATATTTCAAGGCGCAGATTAAGATCGAGATGTGGATATATCTGATACTTTTGGCAGGATTTTTGATCCTCAGGATCGATTATGCCGCATTGGTCGCTCTTGGGATCTCCATATTGGATTTTCTGCCGTTTTTCGGAACAGGAACCGTGATGGTACCCTGGGCGATAATAAAGCTCATAAACGGAGATTACATCCTGGGAATATGGCTTTTGGTATTGTGGGGAGGCGGACAGCTTATCAGACAGCTTATCCAGCCAAAAATCGTGGGAGATTCCATCGGAGTGGCTCCCGTACCCACATTGTTCCTGCTCTTTATAGGTTATAAAGTGGGAAGCGTCGCAGGTATGATCCTGGCTGTGCCCATCGGAATAATCGCATATACCATGTATGAAGAAGGAGCATTCAGAATTACCACCGACTCTGTAAACGTATTGATATCCGGAGTAAATGATTTCAGAAGGCTTACAGACGAAGACCTGATCGCTGCAAGGAGAGACTTAGATACTGCAAGAGAGAAAAAAGCAGCACGTATCAGGAAAAACGAGGAAGAGAAAAGAACCAGAGAAGAGGCAAAGAGAGCCGGAAGAAGGCTTGGAAGAAGGAAGCTTAGAGACGGTGACAAAGCCTCAAAAACCGATGATGGTGATGCAAAAGAATGAGAGACATAGATGATTGATGAGTCAATTGACATAGGCACAACTGAAAAAAAGCGGTTTGGTATAAGCGGAGCAGTATTGAAAATGATCGCTGTGATAAGCATGTTTGTCGATCATTTTGCCGCGGTATATCTGTTTCAGGAATATGAGGCTTTTGTAAACAATTCAAAACCTGTTCCCGGCTTTATAAGGGATATGATCGCAGACGGCAGTATAGCATATGTGCACAATATCTCCAGGCTTGTGGGAAGGATAGCTTTTCCCATCTATTGCTTTTTGATGATAGAGGGTTTTAAATATACCCGCGATAAAGCAAAGTACTGCATCAGACTTTTTGTATTTGCTTTTATTTCCCAGATACCCTTTGGGCTTGCCTTTGCCAACAGGATATTTGATCCTGAGTATGTGAATGTATTTTTTACTCTGGCAATCGGATTTGTGACAGTCTGGATCGTTGATACCATAAAGCAAAGGATGGTGGGAAGAGAAAGGGAAGCGAATCTTATCTCAGTAGTCCTGATACTTGCTTTCGCCGCTTTGGCGGAGTTTATGAATACGGACTACGGTGCCCTGGGAATAATCCTGATCGCTCTTATGTACATAAGCAGGTACGACAGGATCAGCTGCAGTATTTCAGCCATCGCCGTGCTTTTGGGATATTCCCTGGTCCTTGACCATGAAAGTGAACTCTATGCGATATTTGCTTTTATCCCCATCTGGCTTTACAACGGTGAGAAGGGAAGACAGTGGAAGTATTTCTTCTATTGGTTCTATCCTGTGCACCTTATGGCATTGTGGGCACTTTGGACATTTACATAATTTTGGCAAATAAAAAAGCAACCGGCGTGGTGCCGATTGCTTTTATTTTGTGTGTTTATGCAACAACTGTTACGTTCACTGCGCGAACCTTGCTTGAGTTAGCAGGATCAGTTTCTGTCTCGAAAGTAACTTTCTGACCTTCTTCAAGAGACTTGAAACCGTCAGCATTGATAGCTGAGAAGTGAACGAAAACCTCTGAATTGTCAGCTTCGTTTGTGATGAAGCCATAACCCTTCTGAGCGTTGAACCACTTAACTGTTCCGTTATTCATGTAGTACCTCCTTATATATTTGGGATTCCCCGATCTTTATTCTAATAAATATGCAAAAAAAAACATATCTTGCAAACCATCGGAATATCTTGATTTTCAAAATATGTGATATCAATGACTTGCTCTAGAACCGTGGTTAGTATAGCATTTTTATGCATATTATGTCAATGATTATTTATCAATAAACAGAATATTCCAATAATTGACAAAATATTTATAAAGCAGTAAGCCTATTGTACTTAATAAAAATTCAACATTTCCGGTAGGTTGACTTAAAAGTGGCTTATGTATATTCTGAAACTGTGGGCGAAGTTGAAAATACCGTGCCTTTTTGATATGACCGGGCACTCCGTTATCATTTGTTAACAAAGATTTATAAAAAGTTAATTGAACATATACATGAACGTGATATAGTTGAATTCGGAGGGAAGTGATTACATGAATATACAGAAATTTACACAAAAATCAATAGAAGCAGTCAATACCTGCGAGAGACTGGCTTATGAATATGGAAACCAGGAGATAGAGCAGGAGCATCTTCTCTACAGTCTCCTGACGGTTCAGGACAGCCTGATCTTAAAACTTATCGAAAAAATGGATATCGACACCGACGCTTTTAAAAAGAGAGCCGATCAGGCCCTTGAAAAGAGAGTAAAGGTAAGCGGCGGCAAGGTATACGTGGGGGACAAATTAAACAAAGTCCTCATAAGTGCTGAAGATGAAGCCAAGGCTCTTGGGGATGAATATGTGTCAGTGGAGCATCTTTTCCTGGCCATGCTTCGTTATCCCAACAAGGAAGTGGCTGCCATATTCAAGGAATACAGCCTGGACAGAGAGAGATTTTTAAAGGCTCTCTCCACAGTCAGAGGAAATATCAGAGTTACATCAGATAATCCGGAGGTAACCTATGACACTCTTGAAAAATACGGTACCGAGCTGGTAGAACAGGCAAAGAATCAGAAACTAAACCCTGTTATAGGCCGTGACGCCGAGATCAGGAATATAGTGAGGATATTGTCACGAAAGACCAAAAACAATCCCGTTATCATCGGTGAACCCGGAGTCGGAAAGACTGCGGTGGTGGAAGGTCTTGCCCAGAGGATCGTACGAGGGGATGTGCCCGACGGATTAAAGAATAAAAAGATATTCAGCCTGGATATGGGTTCCCTTATTGCGGGAGCAAAATACAGAGGAGAGTTCGAGGAGAGATTAAAAGCCGTTCTCGAGGAAGTAAAGGCAAGTGACGGCGAGATAATCCTCTTTATCGATGAGATACATACCATTGTGGGTGCAGGAAAGACCGAGGGCAGCATGGATGCCGGTAACCTGTTAAAGCCCATGCTTGCAAGGGGCGAACTTCACTGTATAGGTGCCACAACCCTTGACGAATACAGAAAATATATTGAAAAAGATAAAGCTCTTGAGAGAAGGTTCCAGCCTGTCCATGTGGATGAGCCCACGGTGGAGGATACCATCTCCATACTTAGAGGAATCAAGGAAAGATACGAGGTATTCCATGGCGTAAAGATCATGGACAATGCCCTTGTCAGTGCGGCGGTTCTTTCAAACCGTTATATCACCGACAGGTATCTGCCGGATAAAGCCATCGACCTGGTGGATGAAGCCTGTGCCCTAATAAAGACAGAGCTTGACAGCATGCCTGCGGAGCTTGATGAACTGTCCAGAAAGATCATGCAGATGGAGATCGAGGAGACTGCCTTAAAGAAAGAGGACGATCATTTAAGCAGCGAGAGACTTGCAGCACTGCAGCTGGAGCTTGCAGGATTAAAAGAAGAATTTGCCGGCAAAAAAGCCCAGTGGGACAACGAGAAAAAGACGGTTGAAAAACTCTCTGACTTAAGAGAACAGATAGATGAGACCAACAATCAGATCCAGATAGCTCAAAGAGAGGGTAATCTGGAGGAGGCAGCTAAATTAAGCTACGGAAAATTGCTGGAACTTAAGGCAGAGCTTGAGAGACAGGAGGAAGGTCTCTCCGCAAAGGATTTAAGCCTTGTGCATGAGAAGGTTTCCGACGAGGAGATCTCCAGGATCATATCCAGATGGACCGGAATCCCTGTGGCAAAGCTTACGGAGAGTGAGAGAAATAAGACCCTGCACCTGGACGACGAACTTCATAAGAGAGTCGTAGGACAGGACAGCGCAGTCACAAAGGTGACTGAAGCCATCATCCATTCAAAAGCGGGAATAAAGGATCCAAAGAAACCTATCGGAAGCTTCCTGTTTTTGGGTCCTACAGGTGTGGGAAAAACAGAGCTTGCAAAGAGC
>JAGDCK010000143.1 GCA_017958585.1 Lachnospiraceae bacterium | reverse complement strand
TTTAACAGAAAGATCAGGGAATATTTCGTCACCGGAGTGATCATGGTGATTGCCGGTGCTTTGGGCGGACTTCAGTCCCTTGACTATATTTACAATGCTTCGGACTTTAATATTTCCGCGACGGGTCTAATCCTGATGGTACTCATGGTAGTTGCGGGACTTGACGGATATCATGAACTCATAAAAGTAAACAACGAGAGGCAGAGCGCCCTTATAGCCAGCGATATGAAAAGTGAATTCCTGGCAAATATGTCCCACGAGATCAGGACCCCCATCAGCGCTGTACTCGGAATGAACGAGATGATACTGAGGGATGGCACAGAGGAAAAGATCCTTTCATATGCAAGGGATATCAAGGCTTCCGGAAATATGCTGCTTTCCCTTATAAATGACATCCTGGACTTTTCAAAGATTGAGTCAGGAAAACTGGATCTGGTTCCCGTGGAGTATGACTTAAAGCGTCTTATCAGGGAACTTATGGTGATCATCAGAAACAGGGTGGAGGAAAAAGGCTTAAATCTGACTGTGAGAGTCGATCCTGCAATACCGAGAAACCTCCTCGGCGATGAAAACAGAGTTAAGCAGATCGCTTTAAATATCCTCTCAAATGCGGTGAAATATACGGATGTGGGAGAGGTAGGATTCAGTGTCACTTATGAAACCACTGAAGGCAATGATATTTTCCTGGTTATGTCTGTAAGGGACACAGGAAAGGGTATTAAGCACGATGATCTGGATAAGCTCTTTGATTCCTTCAGCAGAGTGGATCAGAAAAAGAACCGAAATATCGAGGGTACGGGTCTGGGACTCAGTATCACGAAGCGCCTCATTGAGAGGATGGACGGTTCCATAAATGTGGAGAGTGAATACGGTAAGGGATCCAAGTTTACGGTAAGAGTGCGACAGGGCGTAATATCAAAAGTTCCCGTGGGTAAATTTGATTTAAGGCAGGATTCCGATGAATATGTGGAAGAAAAGACCACGGATTTTGTGGCTCCCGGTGCAAGGATCCTGGTGGTGGATGATGTGCCCATGAACTTAAAGGTGTTCAAAGGATTTTTGAAGGACACTTATATCTGCGTGGACGAAGCACTTAATGCCAGGGAAGCCATAGATTTTTGGAAAAAATATAAATACGATATTGTATTCCTGGATCATATGATGCCGGATATAGACGGAATCGAGTGCAATCACCTGATGCACACTCCGGAAAATATCGGCTTAAATGCTGATACTCCCATCATCATGTTGACTGCAAATGCCATGGCGGGATTAAAGGAGCAGTATCTCTCGGATGGTTTTTCGGATTATCTCTCAAAGCCCTTTAAGCCTCAGAATTTACAGGCATTGGTGCTCAAATATTTAAACAGCGGAAAGGTGAGATCCATTAACGCCGACAGAAAATATCATTTTCCCATCGACCACGTGGCAGGCTTATACAATTATGTGGGAGATGAGTCATTCTATGAAAAGATGTTAAAAGACTTCGTGGAAAATGACAGAAGGGACAGCTTAAAATCCGCCCTGAAGGTTAAGGATTATGAGGTATTCAGAGCCACGGTCCATGAACTGAAGAAATCATCAGAAGCCATAGGTGCCGTGGAATTAAAAGATCTGAGTGTCCTGATGGAGGATGCGGTAAAGATCGGAAATTTTGATTATGTGGAATATGCATTTGATGAGTATATTTCAAAATACAGCGAGCTGCTGGAATTTGCGGATGAGAAACATTAGGAGGAGGGTTATCTTTGGAAACAGGTAAAGATAATGCCAGAGTTGCGGAAGGCTACAGTTTTGCCACTGTCGCAGACTGTGAACTTGGAAAGAGCGAGAAAAAGAAAATAGAATATCTCGAGTCAAAGCTTGACTACACAAAGCCCGCCACAATTTACAGGCTTTATGAGAAGGCTTTGAGTGACCGCACTTTTAAGAGTCCTGTGGGATATGAGTTTTTGAGAAAACTTCAGGCGTTTTTAATGTCTGAGCCTTCCATAGACCCTGCTACGGTTTCGCCCATACCTCTTTACAAAACCTATGCGGAGGCGGAGCGCATGGCAAAGAGCCCTGCAAAGCAGAGGATAAAGCCCGCAAAACCAAAGAGGGAAGTGGCATGGAATACGGTATCCGTGTGGCTTAATGTCTTTTTTGTTATCGCTATCATTGCCATGTTTACGATCCTGTTAAAAAGCGATCAGCCGAATATATTAAATTATAAAAATGCCATCCTTAATCAATACTCCCAGTGGGAGGAAGATTTAAGGGCCAGGGAAGATGTGGTCAGACAAAAGGAACTGGAATTAAAGATCAAAGAAGAATAGAAAAGTTCACAATTTCACCATAATTGGGCGTTATAATCCTTAAAAACATGTAAATAGGTACTTACTTGTGAAAAGGAAGGACAGATATGGATAAGTTAAAGATTTTGGTGGTTGATGACGAGAGCCGAATGCGTAAGCTTGTCAGTGATTTTTTGATAAGAAGTAATTTCTCCGTGGTGGAAGCCGGTGACGGCGTGGAGGCAATGGAGGTTTTTTACAGGGAAAAAGATATAGCCCTCATTGTACTGGACGTGATGATGCCAAAGATGGACGGATGGGAAGTCTGCAGAGAAATCAGAAATTCTTCAAAGATTCCCATTATAATGCTGACCGCAAGAGGCGATGAGAGGGACGAACTCCAGGGATTTTCGCTGGGAGTGGATGAATATATTTCAAAGCCTTTCAGCCCAAAGAACCTGGTGGCCAGGATCGAAGCCATACTCAGGCGTACAGCAAAGGCAGAGTCCGAGGAGGTTTTATCCGCCGGAGGAATTGAGGTAAACAAAACCGCACATACGGCTTTGGTGGACGGCGTTGCCATGGACCTTTCATTTAAAGAGTTTGAACTTTTGTCATATTTTCTTGAAAATAACGGCATAGCTTTATCTCGTGAAAAGATTTTGAACAATGTCTGGAACTATGACTATTACGGTGACGACAGGACCATCGACACCCATGTAAAGAAACTCAGAAGCAAGATGGGTGAAAAGGGTGCGCTCATAAAGACAATATGGGGATTTGGCTACAAGCTTGAGGCCTGATTTGGAGATGTTTCTATGAAAAAAGATACGCAGAAAGTGAAGCATTCCATAAAGATACAGTTTCCTCTTATTTTCATCGGCTTGATGATAGGGACAATTCTCCTTTGTATTTTTATGAATGTGTACCTGCTTGAAAAATATTATACAGGTAAAAAGACCGCCATTATCATGGATGCCTACGAGGGCATAAAGGATGCCACCAGGCAGGAGGATTATGACGGCACGGTGCTGGCGGAGAGGTTAAACAATATCTGCAGCACCAACAATATCACCATCGCGGTGATGGATGCCAATTCAAATATGATGTTCGTATCGAGAAACGGCGGAATGATCCTGGAAAAAAGGCTGATGAACAGGATTTTTGGAAGAACCAATGAGTCCGTGGATACAAAGACCTTGGAGACCGGTGAGGACTACGAACTGTTAAGGACTTCATATGACGGCAATGATTTTATCGAGATCTACGGTCGTATAAACAATACGGTTTCTTTCCTCATGTCAACTCCCGTGGAATCCATTAGAGAAAGTGCCGCCATCGCAAACAGGTTCTTTATATATGTAGGTCTCTTTGCAACTTTTGTGGGTGCACTGATCATGGTATTGGTTTCCAAAAAGATCACAAAGCCCATATTGGAACTCTCCGACATATCAGAGAAAATGGTAAGGCTTGACTTTGATGCACTATATACCGGAAAGAGTCAAAACGAGATCGGGCTTCTTGGAAGTAATATCAACAAGCTGTCACACTCACTTGAACAATCAATAAGCGACCTTAAGACTGCAAATAACGAACTGAAAAAAGACATAGAGAGAAAAGAAGAGATTGATGAGATGCGTAAGGACTTTCTGGCAAACGTATCCCACGAGCTTAAAACTCCCATAGCTCTCATACAGGGTTATGCGGAAGGCCTGAAAGAGGGAATTAACGACGATGACCCGGACAGCAGGAATTTTTATTGTGACGTCATAATGGATGAAGCTTCCAAGATGAACAATATGGTTAGAAAACTTCTTACGCTCAATCAACTGGAGTTTGGAAACGATATTGTCAATATGGAGAGATTCGATATAGTTGACCTCATTAAAAACTATCTCCAGTCAGCGGAGATCTTAACCCAGGATAAGGGAATCACCGTAAACTTTACAGGCGCAGAGCCTGTATTTGTATGGGGTGATGAGTTCAGGGTTGAGGAGGTTGTCACCAACTATTTTTCCAATGCCGTTAATCACTGCGAAGGCGAAAAGATCATAGATATTAATATAGAGAAAGAAAACGGAAAGGCGAAGGTTACAGTATTTAACACCGGCTCACCCATACCGGAGGATTCCATCGACCATATCTGGGAGAAGTTTTACAAGGTTGACAAGGCAAGGACCAGAGAATATGGCGGAAGCGGAGTGGGACTTTCTATAGTGAAGGCCATCATGGAATCCATGAACGGAAGGTACGGGGTTCAGAATTTCAACAACGGTGTTATGTTTTGGTTTGAACTTGAATTAATAAAGGATGAACAATAATATTTTTGAAAATGTGGATCCGGAAACCATTATAAAGAAGGCTTTGCTGGTGGGACTTGACACCGGGGAGGAAGCCGATTTTGACAGATCCATTGATGAATTAAAGAGTCTGGCCGAGGCCTGTGGCAAAAAGGTGGTGGGAATCATCTGCCAGAAAGCCTCCGATGTAAATAAGGCCTGGTACATAGGAACAGGTAAAGTGGCGGAGGTAGCGGAATACGCAAAAGACTGTGAAGCGGAGGAAGTAATATTTGATAACCTCCTCAGCCCTTCCCAGATCAGAAACCTGACAAAGGCTATCGACCTGCCGGTTCTTGACAGAAACAGACTGATCCTTGATATATTTGCACTACGGGCAAGGACCAGGGAGAGTAAGATCCAGGTTGAGACCGCAAGACTTAAATATATGCTTCCAAGGCTTGTGGGTATCCATGAAGGCTTAAGCCGTCAGGGCGGCGGAAGCGGAGCCCTCAGCAACAAAGGTGCCGGCGAGACAAAGCTGGAGCTGGACAGAAGGCATATTGAACACAGGATCAGTGAACTAAAGAGGGAACTTGAAAAGGTGGAGGATTCCAGAAACACCCAGAGGAGACTCAGGGACAAGTCATCGGTTCCAAAGGTGAGCCTTGTGGGATATACCAATGCGGGCAAGTCCACTATCATGAATCATATTCTTGAAATGTATGGCAGTGAGGATGACAAGAAGGTTCTGGAAAAGGATATTTTATTTGCAACCCTTGATACCAGCGTAAGACTTATAGACAAGAATGACAAAAGGCCCTTCTTTTTATCGGATACGGTGGGTTTTATAAATAAGCTTCCCCATGATCTGGTGGAATCTTTTAAATCCACTTTGATGGAAGTTAAATACTCCGATCTGATACTCTGTGTAGTGGATTATTCGGATGAAAATTTCAAGGAGCAGATGAAGGTCACTGCGGATACTTTGACAGAGCTTGGCGCAGGGGATATTCCTATATTATATGTCTACAACAAAGCGGACAGATGCAATATGGATAATCTCCCAAAGATATACAATGACAGTATTTACATTTCCGCCTCAAACGATGAGGGTATAAAGGAACTTACAGAGCTTATCCAGAAACTTACATATAAAGATCACAGGGAAGTGACACTTTTATTTCCTTATTCAAACGGAGCGGAGATGTCCGATTTTTGCAATAACGCTGAAGTCTTATCCGTCGATTATCTGGAAGAGGGCGTCAGGGTAAGAGGAATTTCAGGTAGTAAACTTATAAAGAAATATGATATATTTATCTCAAAGACAAATTAATTGTGAGGGACATTTGATGAAGATGCGCAGAATATTAATGTTTTGTCTATGCAGTCTGATGGTAGTGCTAAGTACCGGGTGCGGAGCCATAGACGGTGACTATCCGGATCTTACACCAAAGGAAGAGCAGATGGTAAGCGACTATGCCGCAATTTTACTTCTTCAATATGATGCGAGCACCAGAAGCAGGCTTGTGGCTGAGGACGAAGTCCTTATGGACAATGCAAAGAGGCGTACTGCAAATATTAACAGTATAACTCTTAAGGCAAAGGAAGAACTTAATTCCAAAATGGAAGAGCTTAAGCGTGAGGAAGAGGAAAAGAATAATTCCAAGTCCGACGATTCATCAGACGGTTCTAAATCCGGAAATGCAGAAGCTGTTAGCTATTCATTGGAAGAAGTATTTAAACTTCCCGATGGAGTTTCATTAGTTTACTCAGGTTCAAATGTAATGGAAAGCTTTGACGGAGGGGAGGACGATCCTCTTTCCGTTGTGGCAGATAAGGGAAGCCTTCTGTTAATGGCAGGCTTTACACTTACAAATAATTCCGGTGCGGATGTGGATCTTGACTTTTTACATGAGACGATCTCTGCAAGACTCTTTTTAAACGGAAGAGGAGCAAAGGGATTTTTACCCACTTTCTTTGACAATGACCTGATGAATTACAAAAATACATTGGAAAACGGTTCATCTGTAAACCTGTATCTCATATTCCAGGAGGATATGAATGAATTAAATGAGATATCCGATTTGAGGATAGTTCTCAAAAATGAATCAAAATCACACACAATTTCTGAATAATCAGAATATTCTGCCTTTGAATACACTATTTTGAATAAAGTGAAATACAAAAGAAACCCTTGATTTTCAAGGGTTTCTTTGCTTCACCACTTTAATTGTGTAAAATGTACAAAAAATTTTTGAAATTATTGTTGACATCCTAAAATCAGAGTGCTATACTCCATTTTGTTGTCGAGGCAAACACCTCTTAAGACAACAAAAAAGATTTAAAAAAAGTTGTTGACGAACACCTCACAATGTGATATATTGATTGAGTTGTCGCCTGAGACAACAAAGAACTTTGACAATCG
>JAGDCK010000142.1 GCA_017958585.1 Lachnospiraceae bacterium | reverse complement strand
GTACATTCATCCCCGAAAACACCAGAGTGGGGTACTATTTTATAATCTCCCAGGTGATGCTCATCCCCAACATGATCCACGGAATGGAAAAGGGTAAGATAAAGATCCTTATAACGGTTGGAACTGCAGTAGTATTTTTACTTTATTTTGCAGTGTTTTTAAGAAACGCATACTCTGTTGATATCAGGCTTTTGCCCTACAGAAATATATTTTTTGATTAAGTTTTAAGAGGAGATCTCATGAGGATTTTATGGATCTGTAATATAATGCCGCCCCTGGTGGCTGAACATATGCATCTGCCCGGAAGTAACAAGGAGGGGTGGATCGACGGCATCATGCGAAAACTGTTGTCGGAGAACGGTCGTGCTGAGGGTAATGACAAAATAGCCGATCCGGATAGACAGATTGAGCTTTCCATAGCTTTTCCGGTTGATGAGAGTATGGAAGGCCTTGCGGAAGAGATCTGTTTTGAGGGCAGGAAATTTACTGCCTACGGCTTTTATGAAGATACGGCAAATCCCGAAAACTATGATGAAAAAACTGAAGTTCATATCAAACAGATCATAGAAAAAGTTTCCCCGAACGTGATCCATATTTTCGGATCCGAGTACGGACATGCCATGGCTGCAGTTAAGGCAGCACCCGACAAAGATAAAGTCCTTATCGGCATCCAGGGACTGATTTACCTGTATGCGAAGGTATATATGTCACAAATCCCAGAGTCTGTGATAAACCGCGTTACATTCAGGGATTTTGTAAAAAAAGATTCATTAAAAAAGCAGCAAAATAAATTTGAGATCCGCGGAGAGCGTGAGATAAAAGCCATTGAGATGGCGGGAAATATCACAGGAAGAACGCCATGGGACTATGAAAATACCATAAGCATCAATCCTGATGAAGAGTATTACAAGATGAATGAAACACTGAGGGAGAGGTTCTACGAAGGCCGGTGGGACAGGAAAAATGCAAAGTCCCATACCATCTTTATGAGCCAGGGAGACTACCCCATAAAGGGACTGCACTTTATGCTGATCGCCATGAGTAGATTAAAGGACAAATACCCGGACATACATCTGAATGTGGCAGGAAATGTGATAATAAGGACAGGGCTTTTAAGCTTTTGAAAGGAGTCATCCTACGGCAGATATATAAAGGAGCTTTTAAATAGATTTAATCTCTGGGACAATGTCACATTTTTAGGAAGACTATCCTCCGGGGAGATGAAGGAAGAGTACTTAAAGGCAAATGTATATGTTTGCTCATCAAGCATTGAGAATTCGCCAAATTCCCTCGGGGAAGCCATGATCCTGGGCGTACCCTGCGTGGCAGCAGACGTTGGCGGAATAAGAGGAATATTTGATGAGGGAAAAGACGGAATCCTCTACCGTCGAAGCGAGCATGATCTAAGCCTTGAAGAGATCTCAGGAAACCTTGAAAGGGCAGTGGAAAAAATATTTGAAAGCTCTGATGAAGAACTTTACAAAATGGCTGAAAATTCCATTTCTCACGCCCGGAAAAACCATGATCCGCAGGCAAACTACGACAGACT
>JAGDCK010000141.1 GCA_017958585.1 Lachnospiraceae bacterium | reverse complement strand
TGCTCTGTCATTCCGGCCTTGTGGTCGTTAAACCACCATGCCGCTCCGTGCTGCACTTTGCCGATCTCTGCACCGTCCTGGAAACATCCGATGCAGGAATCTATAAAAGCATTGTCCGCAGGATTAAGGGAATACAGGATTGTCTTTGGAAGTTCACCGGTCTCTGAAAGAGCATTTAAAAATCTGCCAAGCTCATAGCTTGATGCTCCGTTTAATATGGCATCGATCCCTGCATCCGCACCGAGGGCTTTATAGATCTTTTTGTTTAAGTCTCTCTGAACTCCAAAGTGAAGCTGCATAACCCAGTTTTTTTTGTGATATTCTCTTCCTAAAAATATCAAAAGAGCGGTCTGGTATTTTCTTCTTTCCTCTTCGCTTATGCATTCGCCGCCAAGGCTTTTTTTGAAAATAGCCGATACTTCACTCTCAGTCCACTCTTCGAAAATAATGGCGGGAAGACCGTGGTCAGATACCTTGCATCCGTTTTTGTCAAAGAATTCGATCCTGTTTTTTAAGGCGTCCTTTAGTTTTTCATAGGAGTCAATTACAATGCCGCTTGCCTCAGAAAGCCTTCCGATATAATCCGCAAAGCCTTTTTTTTCAGGATTTAGGGCCTTGTCAGGTCTGAATGAGGGTAGAACATTTACCTCGAAATTTTCTTCTCTGATCTTTTTATGAAAATTAAGATCATCTGCAGGGTCATCCGTGGTGCAGATAACTTCCACATTGGAGCTTCTTATGAGGCTCTTTGGGGACATTTTCGTCTCGCGGATCTTTTCATTGCAAAGGTCGTAGACTTCATCCGCGTTTTCCTTTGTCAAGACGCCATCATATCCAAAGTACCTCTTAAGCTCCAGATGGCTCCAGTGGTAAAGGGGGTTTCCGATCGAAAGTTCCAGTGTCTCTGCCCACTTTTTAAATTTCTCTCTGTCATCCCCGTCCCCTGTTATATATTTTTCTTCCACGCCGTTTGCTCTCATAAGGCGCCATTTGTAATGGTCTCCCGAGAGCCATATCTGCGTGATCGATTTAAACTCTTTGTCCTCAAAGATCTCCTTTGGGCTTAAGTGGCAGTGGTAATCGATTATGGGGAGAGTCTTTGCATAATCATTGTAGAGTTTTTTTGCGGTCTCCGTGGAGAGCAAAAAATCCTCATCCATAAATTTTTTCATACTTATCCCCCTATCTCTGAACTCTTGCGCCGGCGCCGCCCATCAAGGCCTCAACCTCGTCCTTACTTGCCATGGTGGTGTCTCCCGGGGTGGTCATGGCAAGAGCACCGTGAGCTGCACCGTATTCTACGGCAGTCTTTGCATCCTGCGTGGTCATGAGGCCGTAAATAAGGCCCGATGCAAAGGAGTCGCCGCCTCCCACTCTGTCCATGATCTCCAGATCCTTGTAATCCTTTGCCTTAAATATCTCTCCGTCCGCATAGCAAAGTGCGCTCCAGTCATTTATGGTGGCTGTCTTTACCTCTCTTAGGGTGGTGGCAACCGCCTTGAAATTAGGGTACTCACGTACCGCCTCGTTTATCATCTTTTTGTAGCCGTCGATGTTAAGATTCTTCAGATCCGCGTCGTTTCCCTCTATCTCAAAGCCAAGGCAAGCAGTGAAATCTTCCTCATTTCCGATCATGACATCCACATATTTTGCTATCTCTCTGTTGACTTCTCTGGCTTTTTCAAGTCCGCCTATATCCTTCCACATGGATGGTCTGTAATTCAGATCATAGGACACCACAGTGCCGTATTTTTTTGCTGTCTTTATGGCTTCCAGAACGGTTTCGCAGGACTGCTCGGATAATGCGGCATATATTCCGCCTGTGTGGAGCCATCTGACTCCCAATTTTCCAAAGATATATTCAAAATCAAAATCCTCAGGCGTAGCTTTTGATATCGCAGTATTTGCTCTGTCGGAGCAACCCTTTGCGCCCCTTATGCCAAAGCCTCTCTCCGTGAAATTCAGACCGTTTCTGCATACACGGCCTATGCCGTCTGTGGGCATCCATTTGATAAGTGATGTGTCCACACCACCCTGAAGGATAAAATCCTCCATCAGTTTCCCGATCTCATTGTCAACAAAGGCTGTGATAACGG
>JAGDCK010000015.1 GCA_017958585.1 Lachnospiraceae bacterium | reverse complement strand
TGAAGTGAAATTACAGACAGATACAGCCAGGCAGATAGCTGATTTACGGGCACAGGGTGAATTTGAAAAAGCCGATAAAGTGCTGGAGATCAGCAACAAGTATTTGACGGAGCTGCAAAACCTGGAGAAATGGGCGAAGGAGAAAAACGTCGGCGTCCAGGAGTTCAACGCAAAGCTGAGAGAATGGGAAAACGAGTATGTGCTTAACGTGGGGAAGTACCTCACGGATGCGGAACTGGATGCGATTAAGGCATCCGGGTTCTTCTCAAATGGCGCTGAGACGGCTGCCTACCGGGATGCTCAGCAGGATCGTTATGCGGCAGGGGCAAGGGCGATGATGGATGCCGGGATTGTGCCGAGTGAGAGCCAGCTGGAAGCGATGGGATGGACACCGGAGCAATATTGGGTTTATAGGATGGCGAATGGGGGAGGCACTTCGTGGTAAGTGCTGTGGTATTGCTCGGAAGGGAACGTTGTACTTCATAGATACGTTTCCGTCCGAGCTAAATTTGTATTTGGCTTTAAAAAGTGCAAAGAAGTTGCTCGGAAGGAAACACTGTACTTCACAGGTAAGAGTCCTTCCGAGCTTAATTGATAAGTATTTTTTGTTGCTGGGCCTGGGAGGGGAAATATTGATTTCTTTCCGGGCTCTTTTTTAATTCATGACATCTTGGAGGATGATAAAATATGGGTATAAATGAGCTGATTGAGAAATACTCGTTACCGTCATCACCGGCGGAGGCACATTATACTGTATACAAGCTTACAGATCCGGAAGGGAAGGTCTATATCGGATGTACCGGAAAACCTGTAGAACGGAGATGGGGGAAAGGCTGGAATTATAATTCCAAAACCAAAATTTTTAAGGCGATCAGGTCTATAGGTTGGGATCGTTTTGAAAAAACGATTCTCTGCGAAAAGCTGACAAAGGCAGGTGCAGAGAAATTGGAAAAATGGTTTATTGCCTTTTATGACAGTGCCAATCCTGAGAAAGGGTATAATCGTGCTCTCGGGGGTCTGGGGAAAGGTGTCCGTATGAGTGAGGCGACCAAAGAAACTTGTAGCAAGAGTATCTGTTTGTTATATGAAAAAGATCCGAGTTATAAGGAGAGACTCTCTGAATCCAGAATAAAGCTGTTTGATAATAATTATGAGTTGTCGAAAAAGCATCAGGCTCTTACCAAAAAATATTTTCAAACGCATGCGGAAGCGCGGGAGGAGCAAAGCAGACGTATGAAAGAGTACGTATCAAAACCGGGGAATCGGGCGTTTGTGGAATCATCCAGAAAACCAAGACCGGTGATTTGTGTCGAGACGGGAGTAATATACCGTTCACAGCGTGCTGCGGAAAAGGCAACAGGTTTTAGTAATGTGCATAAAGCCTGTAGTGGGTTGTCACACACCTGTGGCGGTTATCATTGGAAAAATGCTTAGGCAAACGTTAGGGCAGCTATAAAATTTTTTGTGGATTTATATAGTGGATTATGGTATATTTCTATAGATATAAAAAAGGGGCCTTATATGATAAAGGTTTTATTTGTGTGCTATCCGGGTATGTGCGGAGTTCGCGTGATGGAAAATAGTAAAGACGGCAAGAAAAGTGTTTCTTTGCTATCTGGTTATGTGCAGCGGTGTTGACTCATAATCACGCGCAAGAAAAGTTTTCAAATTGTTCTTGCATTGTGGACTCCATTTGCATATAATAAGAGTAAGAGATGGCGGCAACGCCAGCTTGGGGCTGGTCGAAAGACCCTGGTCCACCGAACGGCGGGGGAATCCCCCGCCATTTATTTTTGCTCGAAGAGGTGAGGAAGTCTTAATGGCAGAAAAGATACTCAGTTGCTTCATAGATGAGTCCGGAGATTTCGGTCCTTACGACTTCCGCTCGCCTTACTACTATGTAGCCATGGTCCTGCACGACCAGAGCGAAGACATTTCAGAGAAGATCGGCGTGATGGAATCCCGGGCTGCTAATAATGGCTATCCGAATCATGCGATCCATACCGGTCCTTTAATTCGCCGGGAGAATGTCTACATAAATGAGCAAATGGAAGATCGGAAGCATCTGTTTAATATCCTTTATTTTTTCACCGTTCAACTCCCGATCCACTATTTCTGCGCAAAAGTCAATAAAGCTGAATGCGCAGATGATATTCAGCAGACGGCCAGACTTAGTCGTGCTATCACTACTGAACTGCAAGCCCATCTTGAATACTGGTCTTCCTTCGACAAGATCATCGTATATTACGACAATGGACAAACCCAGCTAACGAGGATCATCACATCTGTTTTCAATACGCTCTTCTTAAATGTTGAGATGAGAAGAGTTCGCCCGGTAGATTATAAGCTGTTCCAGGTAGCCGATCTGATCTGTACTTTGGAGATGCTTTCTGATAAAGCAGAGCATAACGGCTTTTCAAAATCTGAGACTGAGTTTTTCGGCAGTATTGGAAGATTCAAAAAGGACTATTATAAAAAGATCGTGAACAAGCGACTTTGATCATAAGGCACTCTGCCGCAACAGAGTGCCGATTTTTTATAGTGGAAAAATGAGGCGGTATGGTGTATAATAAACTACTTAATTTTATGGGCGTGACGGGAGTTTGCGGTAAGGCAGCTTTGAGGAGACAAAGGCTTGAATGAATCGGAACTCTATAAAGATCTTGGAGCACTGACAAAGGACAGAGACAAATGGGAAACGAGTATTCCATATGTTTGTTCCCTTCTTTCTAATGAATCGGTAAAGATAAAGGCAAAGGCCCTCTGGCTGCTTGGAGAGATAGGTCTTGAATTCCCTCAATCAGTGCAAGAAGAGGCTTCTGTAATAGCCTCCTTCTGTGATAGTCCGACACCGCTATTGCGAGAGCGAGCGGTTAACGCCCTTGGTAGGATCGGACGGGGAAATTTCGCTGTGATCGAACCATACTGGGTAGATCTGTTCCGATTTGCCTCAGATGTTAACGCAAAGGTCAGGCTTAGTTTTATTTGGGCGTCAGAAAATATTGCCACAAACACTCCCGATGTTTATAGGAGTTACATGTCGGTATTTGCGGAGCTCCTACACGATACAGATGATAAGGTACGAATGGAAGCTCCCGAGATTTTCCGGATTCTCGGTAAACGCAGGCCAGAGTTCGTCATGCCATTTGTAGAGCAACTACAAAGAATATCAGAAACAGATGATAACCGCGTCGTAAGAATCCACTGTCTGGGTGCAATTAAAGCGACCGTATCATAGCAGGAAACTCTCTTTAACCCTCAAACCAACGGTAGTAACCCACCCCGATTTTTACTACCATTTGACTACCATTGACGGCATTGACTTGCCGCATTTTGCCGTATTTTGCTTTTTCCATGACAGAGTCACAGATTATTAACAGTTTATT
>JAGDCK010000140.1 GCA_017958585.1 Lachnospiraceae bacterium | reverse complement strand
TTTAATGCAGGTTACATCGAAAGCTTTGACGGATTTATAAAGGTGTTGTCAGGATATGATAAGGACCTTACAGTATCTCTGTATGACAGAAATGGCGATGAAGTGTCGGAGGGAAAGACTTTCAGCCCCCTGGCCGGTTCATCCTTTGTAGCTTTAAGAGATTATCCCGTAAATGATGCCATGAGAGAATATATGTATGAAAAAGAGGACGGATCATTTATCCTTCCCTATATTTCCATGGAGGATGGAACCGTAAAACTTAAAAGTCACAACGTATACGGTTATTCAAAAGACAAGGGTTGCGTCTATGTTTTAGGGAACCTGTTAAATGAGTTTACGGGCGAAGGCACGGTGGATAAACTTGACTTTGAATACTAAAAATGGTATCGTCAAAATAACAAGTTATCAATGAAAAACAGGCTTTTGGTTTAAGTTTACCGGAAGCCTTTTTGCATAAAACATATAAAAATTGAATTGGGCATAAAAATCAGACAGGAGTAGATCTTAAAATGTTAGTAGCAGTTTTATTGTTTGTCCTCGGACTTATTTGTCTTATAAAGGGCGGGGACTGGTTTGTGGATGGTTCGACAGGAATTGCAAGAGCCTTCAGGATCCCGGAGATCCTCATTGGAGCAACGGTCGTATCCATAGGAACAACGCTCCCCGAGGTAATGGTATCCGCAACCGGAGCCATCGGCGGACACAGCGAGATGGCTTACGGAAATGCCATCGGTTCCATTATCTGTAACACAGCTTTGATAGCCGCAATCACCATAGCTTTCAAGCCTTCAAAGGTTGACAAAAAAAGCCTGGTGGTGCCCGTGGCGTTCTTTTTTACATCCTTCGCACTGTATGCAGCAACAGCCTACATTGCAGGATATTTTGACAGAATAGTAGGAAGCACACTTTTAGTGATCTTTGTGGTATATATCATCGTTTCGGTGAGACAGGCAAGAAACAATCCTGATAAATCCCATGAGGACTCAGTGGAAGAGGGTGAGAATGAAAAGGGTAAGGTTCGTCCTCTCTGGCTTGATATTGTGCTTCTCATAATCGGTGCGGCTCTTATCGCAGTGGGAGCAAGGCTTCTTGTGGATAACGGAACCATAATCGCCACTGAACTTGGAGTTCCCGAGTCCGTTATAGCACTTACTTTTGTGGCTCTCGGAACATCACTTCCCGAGCTTGTGACATCCGTCACATCACTTATAAAGGGTCATGGCGCTTTGGGACTTGGAAATGTCATCGGAGCAAATATTTTTAATCTGGTGCTTGTAAGCGGTCTTGCTACAGTTTTGTCACCCTTTGCGGTTCCCGCACAGAAGACTCTTCTTGGGGTGAATGCTTCACTTTTGGTGGATCTTCCGGTGGCACTTATAGCAATGCTTATATTGACACTTCCCGCTCTTTCAAAGGGAAAAATGTTCAGGGTTCAGGGTATAGTTCTTTTATTAATGTATTTTGGTTTTTGTGTATTTCAGTTCGCTTAAAATTGGAGGGTTTTTAGGTGAAAGCTTGGGTGGTTCGAAGTTATTTTATCATATGGGGTTTATTGCTGTTATTGTTCATAAATCTGGTCTTCACATCGAGGCTCAGAATATTTGAGCGAAATCCCGACGATGATTTTGTGCTATGGGACAATTATGAGTATTCAAAGGTGGAAAGACCCGAGGCCATACTTGGGGTGAAGGAGATATTCACCTTTGATCTGAGCGATATATCAGATTATGAGAAGACGCTGTGTTTTTACAGTGCACATACCAATATACAGGCCTTTGTGGACGGGGAACAGGTTTATAATCTTGCCGCAGGGAATGCGTATTTTGCGGGAAAAAGCCCCGGATACTACTGGAATTTCATCGATCTTTACGGATTTGACAAGGGAAAGAAACTGGAGGTTGTACTTGAACCGGTTTACAAAAATGTCATCGGAGAGATCCATGAGTTTTACTACGGAGACAAAAATGCCATCGTCTTTGCACAGTTAAAGCAATACGGAATTCCGCTTATACTCAGTATTCTCTGTATCGTTATCGGTATTTTTTATGTTTCCTATGCGCTTTTAAAACTAAGTGACGACAAGGGCAGGATGAACATGACCATGCTGGGATTTTTTGCGATACAGCTGGGTCTTTGGAAATTGTTTGATGCGGAAGCTTTCATGCTCCTTATCGACAATGCGCCCTATCTGTCTCTGATGCCGTTTTTGTCACTGATGCTTATGTGCATCCCCTTTATCCTGTTTTTAAAGAGCAATTTTACAAATTCCGAGAATCCCATCTGGTATATTCTCTGTGTCTTAAGTGAGCTGGAGATGGTCGTGGGAATAATCGGTCAGAGCACCGGACTTTGGGATTTCAGAGACCTGTTGTGGGTTACTCATGCCATCATTGTCACGGTTGCGGTTGTGACTGTAATATTTATATTAAGAGAACACAAGAAATTCGGTATAAACGGAAGACTGAAACAGAGCATGCTCTGGATGTTTGTCTGCTTTGTGGGCGCCCTTGTGGATGTGGTGATCTACTATGTATCGGGAGCTGCCAGAAGCACAGTCATCGGTATGCTGACATTCTCTTTCTATGTCATAATGCTCGGAGTGTCATCATTAAAGGAGACAAGGGAGCTTGTTGCAATCGGTGTAAATGCCACCAGATACAAGGATATGGCTTACCACGATCAGCTGACAAATCTCTGGAACAGAACAGCCTATGCCCATGACATAATGGACGACACCTTTGTGCCGGACGGAATGGGCGTTGCCATGATGGATGCCAACAATCTGAAGTATTGCAATGACAATTTCGGCCACGATCAGGGCGACGTATATATAAAGGCCTGCGCCGATGCCATTCAGGAGTATCTGGGAGATATCGGAAGATGCTACAGAGTGGGCGGAGACGAGTTCTGCGTGCTTATTAATCCCGGTCATTATACCCTGGGCAAGGAGAGGATCCATGCCATGAAGGAAAAGATCGAGAACAACAGGGAGATCGAAGGCTTCAAGATGCATCTGTCATGCGGTACCAAGCTTTTTGACAGACAGATCGATTACGATATCAGTGATACCGTAAGACGTGCGGACAGAGAGATGTATCAGGAAAAGTATCTTAGCAAAAAAGATGATACGAGATAGACTTTAAGATAAAAAAATGGCGGTAGCTCTAAGCTATCGCCATTAAAATTTTGATCATGATGTTGACCTGCCCCTTATCTGTTTGCGATCTCAACCTGCCAGCTCATGGGGTCTGAGTAAGCCATGTAGGAGTTGTGGAACTGCTTTACATAAGTCACTTCTTCACCGAACCATTCGGGAGGAATGAATGCAACAGCTGCCTCCTGGCTTCCGAATTCCACCTCCGCCATTACAAGGGGTGCGAAAGGAGGATCAAAGACATCGATCTCCACGGTTAAAGTGTAGCCTGAAGGAGGCTGCGGAAATCCCTGCTTGAACTCGGGGTTCTCCAGGGGGATCATGTAACGAGTCTTTGAGATGATGTTTCCGGTAACTTTTGATTTAAGCTGATTGTATGATGCTTCCTTCAAAGGGAGATTGCTCTCCTGACGGGCCATCATTCCCTCGCCCTTGTATGTAAGGATATAGTCGTTTTCTTCTTTGCGGATACGAACAACGGGATCTACACAAAGATATCCCTGCTCGATACGATGACTGACATATTGTTCCAGGTTGTCGGGGATTGTTTTCAATAAAAACTTTCTTTCGATTTCCATTGCGTTTACCTTTCAATAATAGTGGCTGTGCCCAGCCTTTGTTATTATATCATAAATACAATAAATTCCAAAGCAATTAATTGAAAAAATTGCACAAAATGTGTATACTGTTTTTATAGAATTAAGTTTAATTTTGTAATAAAAAGTTGAATATTTATCGAGGTGTTAAATGAGCAAAGTTGCAGTGTTTTTGGCTGAAGGTTTTGAGGAGATCGAGGCCCTTACAGTCAGTGATATTTTGAGAAGAGCAAAGGTTGATGTGGAGAACGTGTCCATATCGGACGACAGATATGTGACAGGTTCACATGGTATAAAAGTTCAGGCGGACAAGGTATTTTCGGAAGTTGATTTTGACTCCCTTGAGGTCATAGTTCTCCCCGGAGGAATGCCGGGAAGCCTTAATCTGGAAGCCTTCGACCCCCTTATGGACAGGGTGGATGAGTTTATCGAAAAAGATAAATATGTGGCTGCCATATGTGCGGCACCCCAGATCCTCGGACACAAGGAAGTGCTTGCAGGAAAGAGAGCCTGCTGTTCGTCAGGATTCGAAGGGGAGCTTAAGGGTGCGGAGGTCACCTATGAGAGAGTTGAAAAGTCAGGCAATATCATAACATCAAGAGGCATGGGAACGGCCATCGATTTTGCCCTCTGCATAGCAGAGATCTATATCGGAAAAGAAGCTGCCGAAGCCCTCTCCAAAAAGATCGCCTACAAATAAAAAATACCCGGAGAAAAACATGTCAAGCTACGAAGAAAATGCAAAAGCTTTACTTAAGTTTATAGAGACGAGCCCAAGCCCCTACCACGTATGTAAAAACGTGGAGGAGGAGCTTAAAAACAGAGGCTTTTTTGTGATAGAGGAAAGCGATAAGTGGACCCCTGCCGCAGGAAGCGGATATGTGACAAAGAGAAATGACTCTTCTCTCATAGCTTTTAAGATGCCTGCGGATACGTCTAAGATAAAAGGTTTTCACATTACCGCGGCTCATACCGATTCCCCCACGTTTAAGATCAAGGAAAATCCTGAGATCGGTGTGGAGGAAAAATATGTTAAACTAAACACCGAAAAATACGGATCCATGATAATGTACTCCTGGTTTGACAGGCCGCTTTCCGTTGCGGGCAGGATCGCCTACAGGAGAAACGGTAAGATAGTTACGGAGTGCGTAAACATAGACAGGGATCTTTGTGTCATCCCTTCTCTTGCGATCCATATGAACAGGGATGTGAACAAGGGATATGAGTTTAAGGCTCAGGCGGATATGCTTCCCCTCATGAGTTTAAAGAGTGAGGATAATGAAAGCTTCATGTCCATGATAGCAGAGAGTGCTTCCGTCCTTGAAAAAGATATCCTGGGGCATGATTTGTTTTTATATGTGAGAGAGAGCGGAAAGCTCATAGGTGAAAAGGGAGAGATGATCCTGTCGCCGAAGCTTGACGATCTGGAATGCGTATACGGGGCAATGAAAGCCTTTGAGGATTCAAAGCCCGAGGAATATGTAAATATATTTGCAATCTTTGACAATGAGGAAGTGGGAAGCCTTACCAAACAGGGCGCGGATTCCACATTCCTTTTGGATGTGACCACAAGGATCGCAAAATCCCTTATGATGGATGAATGCGGATATCGCAGAATGGTTGCGGAGAGCTTTGTGATCTCTGCAGACAACGCCCATGCCCTTCATCCAAACCACCCGGAGAAAGCAGATCCCACCAACAGACCTGTTTTGAACGGAGGAATAGTGATCAAATATCACGGCGGACAGCACTATGCCACCGATGCTTTTTCTGCGGCCAAAATGAAGGATTATTGTGAGAGAGCAGGAGTGCCTTTCCAGACCTTTGCAAACAATTCGGACATTCCCGGGGGAACCACCCTTGGCAATATTTCCGTTTCCCAGGTATCCGCAAAGACAGTGGATATCGGTATGCCCCAGCTTGCCATGCATTCAGCGGTTGAGACAGGGGGCAGCATGGATGTGTCTTACATGATAAGTGCGCTTAAAGAATTTTACAGAGAATGATCGACAGGAGACTGCCCGAAAGGGTGGTCTCCTGATTTGGTATTTTTTTAAAAATCAGCAAAAGTTTTTTTACATAAGGAGGTTACATGGGCGACAGAGTTTATCTAAACGACGAATGGTTCTTCAGTGAAAATTTCAAAGAGGAATATGTCTGCGGGCAGGAATTCAGAAAACTTGAAAGAGTACGCCTCCCACACACTGTGAAGGTGACACCATTTAACTATTTTGATGAATCGGAATATCAGATGGTGTCCGGGTATTACAGGGAATTGTATGCTCCCCTTGACTGGAACGGAAAATATGTGCTTCTTACTTTTGAGGGAATAGCCCATGACAGTGAAGTATATGTAAACGGTGCTTTAGCGGGAACTCATCACTGCGGATATACGGCTTTTTCAATTGACATATCCGGGTTATTAAAATACGGGGACAACAATATCATCGCCGTAAAGGATGATTCAAGGGAAAGTCTTAACGTCCCTCCCTTTGGCCTGGTGATAGATTACATGACCTACGGCGGAATGTACAGAGAGTGCTACCTGGACATTAAGGAGCAGGTTCATATTGATGACCTGTTTGTATCCTCCAACATGACGGACCATGTGAGACTCTTTTACCATATGACATTTACGGAC
>JAGDCK010000014.1 GCA_017958585.1 Lachnospiraceae bacterium | reverse complement strand
TCTGATCGAGAGTAAGTTCTTCGGTGTGGCTTGCGGCCATTGAACTTAATGACTGGAGGATCACTTCGATCTCCTTTTTTTCATCCAAAAACAGGCTCTTTAACTTATTGTTTAATTCCACTACGGCAGCAGGCTCTATGAAAAAAGTTGAACCGGTGGAAGACTGGTCGTGAACCATACCGCTCACCTGGCTTTTGTACTCAGCCTTCACGGGGATACAGTATCTGTCATCGCGCATGGTGATCACCGCATCCTGAAGATAGGTGCGCAGAGACCCCGTTACCATGGAATTAAGCTGGGTATGGATCTTGTCATTGGTAAGCTGTATCTGCCTGCGGATATTTTTTAATGTGGGGCTTGCATCATCGGCAATCTCCTCCTCGGAGAGGATGCATCTGCTGATCTCACTTGAAAGCTGGGTAAGGGGAGCGAGTGCATCAAAGTATACGTCCAAAGAGTCGTCGGGCTGGTCGTCCCTGTCCTTTTTTCCATAGGATTTGATACGGGACACATTGTCCAGTAACCCCGCGATCTTTAATAGTTCTGATGCGGAGAGAGAACTTCCGATCTCCAGACTTTTTATGGAAAAGCCAAGGTCATAGGTATTTCCAAAGGAAGTGGAGCCCTTTTTAAAAAGCCTGGAAAGGGCATCTGCGGTTTCGGTCTGGGCTTCTCTTATCTTTTCGATATCATGCATGGGAACCAGGTCCCTTGCCAAAGCCTTGCCGGGAGCAGAGTCAGCCTTTTCCGTCAGCCTGTCTATTATCTTGTTATATTCAAGTGTTGAAAGCACTTTGCTGTTCATGTCAAAACGGATCCTTTCAAAAAAGCAAAAACCAAAATCTTTTTACTGTAATACTGTATAAATAATAGCATAAAACTGGTGAAAGTGTGAATACTATCCTGGTTTGATAACTGTATATGTTTGTGATAATATAAATTTGCCGACTAAAGCGCAGTGACATTTAATTTTTGCAATAAAAAAGTCATTTTACAGGGGAAATTTCATATGGAAGAAAATACACAAAATGAATTTGTGGTTGAAAAAATAAAAGAGCGACCTCTAAACAAAAAGAAGCTTTTGCGAAGAAGCCTTATCTCAGCGGGGCTTGCGGTATTGTTCGGACTGGTCGCAAGCTTTACTTTTCTGGTGTTGGAGCCGGTAATCAGCAATGTGTTAAACAGCGGCGAGGAACCGGAGCCGGTGACTTTGCCCGAGGCCTTAAACGAAAAGACCCCCGAGGAGATGCTCACCGAGAACATGCTCCAGGAGACCCAGGCCACACAGCTCCAGGAGACCATCGAAAATATCACTCTGAACGATGAGGACGTGAGGGATATTGTAAGCAACATGGAGATGAGCAGGGAAAACTACGAAAAGATCTACGACTCCATGAATGATTACGCCGACGAACTCAAGGACAGCATGGTGACCATCATGGCAAAGTCCTCCAATGTGGACTGGCTTGACAATATAGAAGTTAAAAAGAATACCACTTACGGCATCATAATCACGGAAAGCAATGGAACCGTATACATTCTGGCGGATTATTCCCCCTTTGAAAAAGCGTCGATCGACACTTTGACAGTGACCTTTGCGGACAAAAAAAGTGCGGACGGCATCATTAAAATGACAAACAAAAAGACCGGCCTTGCCGTCATCTCAGTAAATGCCGCAGATATCGGTGCCAAAAAGGAAGACAGACATTATACAATATCCTCTCTTACCGGGGTTAACTCGGAGGAGTTGGTGGGAACACCTGTGGTGGTGCTTGGAAGCCCAATGGGTGTGCAGGATTCAATGGACTTTGGAATGATCACAAGCGTCTTTAACGAAGAAAACAGGGTTGATACATGCTATAAAGTGCTGCAGACCAATATTTTCGGAAGCGAAAGCGCTTTGGGATTTGTGTTTAACTTAAATGGTCAGCTTTTGGGAGTGATCACCAACAAAAAGAGCGGGTCCGATATGAAGGGCGTCATCAGCGCCTACGGCATAACAGAACTTAAAAAGCCCATTGAAAAAATGATGAACGGTGTGGAGCTTCCGTACCTTGGGATAAGCGGTGTGGATGTGTCGGACGAAGCATTTGCAGAATATAACGTGCCCTACGGAGCTTATATCACAAACGTGGAAATGAACTCACCCGCCATGAAGGCAGGGATCCGCCAGGGTGATATCATTACAAACATAGGCCTCTACAATGTGGGCTCATACTCAGATTATGTGAATGTATTGCTGAAGATGAACGTGGGACAGACCATCAACATAAAGCTTTTAAGACCCACCGGAAATGAGTACAAAGAGATGGACTTTTCGGTGGTTGTAGGTCAGGCAGAATAACAGAAACGGAGAAATAAAATGAAGTATATCAAAGAATTCAGAGAAGGCGACAGGATTACGGATATTTACATGTGCAAGCACAAACAGGCACTTGTCACCAAAAACGGAAAGCCTTACGAGACAATGATCCTGCAGGATAAAACAGGTACCATAGATGCAAAAGTATGGGAGCCCAACAGCCCCGGCATCGAAGACTGCGATGCAATGGATTACATAGAAGTGTTCGCAGAGGTGACCAACTTCCAGGGAACACTGCAGCTTAGCGTAAAGAGGATCAGAAAGGTGCGCGAGGGAGAATACGACCCTGCAAACTACCTTCCCATGAGTTCAAAGGACATTGGTGAGATGTACAGGGAACTGCTTGATATCATCTCATCTGTGGAGAATAAATATCTGAGGGCACTTTTGGAGAGCTTTTTTGTAAAAGATGCGGCTTTTGCCGAAAGTTTCAAGAAATCTTCTGCCGCAAAAATGGTTCACCACGGTTTTGTGGGGGGACTTTTGGAGCATACCTTAAGTGTCACAAAACTCTGCGATTACTATTGCAAAAACTATCCGATCTTAAAAAGAGACCTGCTTCTTACTGCAGCTATCTGTCACGATATCGGAAAGACAAGAGAGATTTCCAATTTCCCCGAAAATGATTACACCGACGAGGGACAGCTTTTGGGACATATTGTGATGGGAGCCCAGATGGTGGGTGACAGAGCAGGGGCAATCGAGGGATTTCCAAAGACCCTTTTAAGCGAAGTGCAGCACTGTATTCTGGCGCATCATGGAAAATACGAGTACGGATCTCCAAAGATCCCTGCCCTCATCGAGGCAGTTGCACTTAATTATGCGGATGATACGGATGCAAAGATGGAGACCTTCAAAGAGATCCTGGAGAACAATGCGGACAAGTCGGGATGGCTTGGATTCAACAGACTCTTTGAGTCCAATCTCAGAGCAACCATTTGTGAAGAGTAATTTATGAGGTAAATTACGTGTTTGAAAAAAATGAGATCGTAGAAGTAACAATTACAGATTGCAGTACAGAGGGCGAAGGCATCGGCAAAAAGGGTGGCTTTGCTCTTTTTGTAAAGGATGCTGTCATAGGAGACAAGGTAAAGGCTAAGGTTTTAAAGGCAAAAAAAACCTATGCCTACGCAAGACTTGAGGAGATAATAGAGCCTTCCCCCTATCGCGTGGAGCCAAGGTGCCCTTATCACAGACAGTGCGGAGGATGCCAGATCCAGGCCCTTTCCTATGAAAAGCAGCTGGAGTTTAAACAGCAAAAGATTACAAACAACCTTGTTCGCATCGGCGGTTTTTCTCCGGAGTTTGTGGAAAGCGTCATGGAAAAGATTGTGGGGATGGAGGAACCGTATAGGTACAGAAATAAGGCCCAGTACCCTATAGGACAGGATCGCGACGGAAAACCAATAGCCGGTTTTTATGCCGGAAGGACCCACTCCATAATAGCAAACACTGATTGTGCATTGGGGGCAGAGGAGAATAAGGAGATCCTGGAAATCATTTTGGCGCACATGGAAAAGTATCAAATTCCTGCCTATGATGAAGAGACCGGCAAGGGATTGATCCGTCACGTCCTGATCAGAACGGCATTTACCGGCGGACAGATAATGGTATGCCTTGTGATCAATCAAAAGAGCTCAAAGGGTGAACTGATTAAGGAACAGAATAAACTGATAGAAAACCTGACAAAGATTCCCGGAATGCACAGTATTTCAGTCAGCATCAACACTGAAAAGACCAACGTGATAATGGGAAAGACCATCATAAATCTCTGGGGCGAAGAGAGAATAGAGGATACCATCCACGTTCGTGACATGACAAAGGAGGGATATCCTTTCACGGGAGACGAGCTTACCTTTTCCATTTCTCCTCTGTCTTTTTATCAGGTAAATCCCAAACAGACCGAGAAGCTTTACAGCCTTGCCCTTCAGTATGCAAACCTCTCGGGGAAGGAATCCGTATGGGATCTTTACTGCGGAATCGGAACCATATCACTATTTATGGCACGAAAAGCCGGGAAGGTATACGGAGTCGAAATAGTCCCTCAGGCGATAGAGGATGCCCGCAAAAATGCGGAGAGGAACGAAATCAAAAATGCGGAATTTTTCGTCGGAAAAGCGGAGGAGGTTCTGCCGAAGTTCTATGAGGAACACAAAGGAAACGACATGAACCATCCGGATGTCATAGTAGTGGATCCACCGAGAAAGGGCTGTGACGAAGCATGCCTTGACACCATGCTGAAGATGGCGCCGGAGAGGATTGTTTATGTAAGCTGTGATTCAGCC
>JAGDCK010000139.1 GCA_017958585.1 Lachnospiraceae bacterium | reverse complement strand
TCTGATCCCTGTAGCCTGCTGCCTCCTCAAACTCCTTTGCCATGGCAGCTGTGTTCATTTTTTCCTCAAGGATTGCTATGATGGGCTTGTAATCGCCGTTTAGAAACTCCATGGCCCCGTCCACCTGTTTTCTGTATTCTTCCTTTGTCACATACCCCTGGCAGGGAGCCGTGCACTGCTTTATATGGTAATTCAGGCAGGGCCTCTCAAGCCCTATGTCCCTGGGCAGGCTCCTGTTACAGGTCCTAAGTTTAAACAGCTTATTTAAAAGTTCTATGGTATCTTTTACGGCGCCGGCGCTGGAATAAGGGCCAAAATACTTGGACTTGTCCTTTTTCATGATCCTGGAAAACATGATCCTGGGATATTCCTCCCCCAGGGTCACCTTTATATAGGGATAAGTCTTGTCATCCTTTAAAAGGGTGTTGTACTTTGGGGAATTTTCTTTGATAAGGTTGTTTTCTAGGACCAGAGCCTCCAGCTCGGAGTCCGTGATGATATATTCGAATCTGGCTATCTGCTGCACCATCTGATCGATGGCTGCACCACGGCCGATATTTGCACGAAAATAACTTCTGACGCGGTTATGGAGATTGATGGCCTTACCTACGTACAGAATCGTATCGTTCTTGTCACGCATTATGTATACTCCCGGATTTTTGGGGAGTTTTTTTAATTCTTCCTCCACGTTAAACACGAAATCTACCGTTCCTTTCAATTGATTTATAACAATCTCTGATCACGATGTGCGCAACGACGCGCACCAAGAAAGCATGTCGCTTGCGACATGCTCGCGCCGAGCGCGGTTGACGACAGTCAACATGATACCAATCGCGCGAGTGCGCATCCATAGCGGAGCGCTTTTTACTATATAGGAAATTCGGAGGAATTTCCTATATAGTAAAAGACCACCTGCGGTAATTGTACCACAGATGGTCCGAAAAATCTTTTGTTATAAGAACATGAGAAGCATTAATGTCACGATCAGGAGATTAACCTCAAACACTCCCAGGGGGATTATGAGCCACACAAAAAGTGTAGGGTTTATCTTTGATCTGAACTTTATAAGGAGTGCAAACAAAACTCCGAGGGCCACAAAAACTGCCGCAAATAAAAGTATAACGTTTAGCATCAGTCAGCCCTTCCCTTCGAGAAAAGTCCTACTTCGCCTTCCGGAGTATCTGAAGGGGTATCATTGTCGGTAACCTCTTCTTCCTTATTATCTGCAGAAGGAACATCTTCGCCAAAGTTATTTAAGGTCTCGCTTCCCACATCCGACAGGTCACCGGCGGGAGCACCCTCGGTAAATGCACTGTCAACGTTAGTTATTTTTACTTCATTTGCCTCACCTGTGGTAACAGTATCATCATCAACCGTCACGTCGATGGAAGTTTCAACCTTATCGTCACTCTTTTTTTCTTCCTCTTTTTCAGGCTCGGGAATACCTTTTTCCCTGCGGAATATTTCCATGAATTCCTTGCCGGTGATGGTCTCCTTTTCAATGAGGTATCCCGCAAGTTTATCCATAAGCTCTCTGTTTTCGCGAAGCATTGACAGGGCTTTCTCGTAGCTTTCCTTTAAGATAGCCACCACTTCACTGTCCACCTCGGCTGCAGTCTCATCACTGCAGTTTAACTGTGTTCTGCCCTCAAGATACTGGCTCTCTATTGTGGCAAGCCCCATGAGACCGAATTTCTTGCTCATTCCGTATCTGGTGATCATATTCCTTGCGATGTTGGTCGCCTTTTCGATATCGTTTGCAGCACCCGTGGTAACTGTGTCAAATACTATCTCCTCGGCTGCTCGTCCGCCCACAAGACCCACGATCATGTCTCTGAGTTCCGCCTCTGTGTCAAGGAACTTCTCTTCCTCGGGAACCTGCATTACGTATCCCAAAGCTCCCATGGTCCTTGGAACGATGGTGATCTTTTGAACAGGCTCTGAGTTTTTCTGGAGAGCGCTGATAAGAGCATGTCCCACCTCATGGTAGGATACAATCTTTCTCTCCTCCGCATTCATGATGCGGTCCTTCTTTTCCTTACCTACAAGCACCACCTCAACTGCGTTAAAGAGGTCTTTCTGGGATACATACTCCCTGCCTTCCTTTACCGCATTGATGGCTGCTTCGTTTATCATGTTGGCAAGGTCAGATCCCACTGCACCGCTTGTGGCAAGGGCAATGGCATCAAGATCCACCGATTCATCCATCTTTACATCTTTTGCATGAACCTTTAAGATCTCCACACGACCTTTTAAGTCCGGCTTGTCCACGATGATCCTTCGGTCGAAACGTCCGGGACGAAGAAGGGCCTTGTCAAGGATCTCAGG
>JAGDCK010000138.1 GCA_017958585.1 Lachnospiraceae bacterium | reverse complement strand
TGTAGCTGTCGTAGGAACTTAAGGACATCTGCTCAATGATCAGGGATTTTGAGCTTCTGATCTCGTTTACGATGTCGTTTGCCAGGAATATACAGGCGTTTATATCAAGTCTTTTCAGTTTGTTGATGGCCTTCATCCTGGTTTCGTCGGATACGATCTGTCTGGCTTTTGCCACATCATCTTTTTCAAAGATATAGACACCGTCAAACTGAAGCCTGCTGATCCTGTTTATAAAATACTCCGTTAGCTGGGTATTGGCTTTAAGAAGTATCTTCTCGTTGTTGTCATACAGGTTACTGGAGATAACCATCCCAGGCTGGAGGTCTTTGCTGCTGACATATCTCATATATCACACCTCCTTTGCAAGCCCGGTGGTGCAATTGTGGGATATTACTCCGTTGGCGATAAAGTTCCTTGAGGAGGTGATGATCTCAAACATATCTTCACATTTGACCTCTTCAACGGATATTACCTTGAGAGCGTCGGGATGATTGTATATGATCTCAAAGTTTTCAATCTTGCTTGTGGTGACCGGCTGAAAGACATTGTAGAATCTAAGAAGCTCTGAGGGCCCGCCCACGAGTGAAGCGGTCATTTCCTGACTGTCATATACATACTCAAAGTCGTACATTTCAAGACCCTGTTTCATCAGATTGAGGAAATCCCGCTTGCAGCAGCGGACTCTTTTGACCATGGGATTTTCTGAGCCTTCCGCATCATAGGCTCCTCCAACGAAGCCTCTAAGGAAATCTTCTTTATCCCTGTTTTTGGAAAAACGCTCGGAGAAAGTTACCAGCTGAACATATGGAATACTCAGCTTTGCTGTGACGTAATATTCATTGGTGTCGTTATCATGGGCAAAACAGTAGTCCAAAGTCGCATCTGCACCAAGGTACAAAAGATAATTATACAGACGGGCGGTAACTCCGGCTTCCTGTAATACTAAGGACGCAGTTTCACCGCCTTTAAAGCGGGCCATATTTTTGCAGTTGATCTGGGAGCCGATAAAATAGCCCTGCATGTAGAGCTTGGACTCTTTGTAGGAATCCTTCAGGTTCCCTGAAATGCCGGACATTTTGACATCTTTTTCCAAAAAGAACTTACCGTGGCCCAGGGTATCATCATCAAAAGTAAACATCCAGCCCATTTTGGTAAGCCACTGATGAGTGGGGCTGCATATAAGAGTTCGTCCATCGTTTAAGGTAATCTTAACGGCATTGCTCCTGCGCTTGTTAATAATGAGGACTTCGCTTTTGACATACTGGTATTTGTCCCCGTTATAGCGCACACCATAAACAGTATCGCCTTTTTTGACATCCTTGATCTTCTTGACCGTATTGTTGTACATGAGGATGTTCATATTTCCGTCAACAGAATCGAAGTTTTTACCCATGGATACTCCTTTATAAGAAAAAACGATGATACGTGAACAGATATATTTAATTTTCTCATACATAAATTTAATAGTCAAAAAAGTAAAAATGAAAAATATATTACATTTTAATGGGGGATAAGCCTGGCTTGGTCACGAGCTGAGAGAACACAAAAAAATAACCCGGAACACCAATGTGTTCCGGGTTTCGGGTTGGGCTATTCATTTAATAGCTAGTACCTCGTAGCGGAATCGAACCGCTGATTCTGCCGTGAGAGGGCAGCGTCTTAACCGCTTGACCAACGAGGCATTTAAGTCGTCCGCATCGCGGCGACTTGTTTATATTATTACAAATCAAAACAAAATGCAAGCCCTAAATTTAAATTTTTTCAAAAAAATTTTTTATGCTATAATAAAGCCTGTATTTTACTGGGAAAGGGACTGATTTAAATGAAAAAGAAAATTGCTTTGGGGGATTTACTTCTCCTGGAACTATCGGTTGTCGTATATTCACTTTCGACAGTAGCAGGCAATATGGCGGGGCAGAATGAATTCCTCTCGGGGAAGTACATCCTGTTCTTTGGACTTGAGTTTGTGATCCTTGCGGTTTATGCGGTACTGTGGCAGCAGGTGATCAAGAGATTTGAATTGTCCATCGCTTATTGCAATAAGTCTGTGACCTTATTGTGGTCCATGCTGTGGAACTTCCTGATCTTCAGCCAGGGCATCACACCGGGAAAGGTTGCCGGTGTCCTTCTTGTCATGGCAGGAGTTGTAGTAATGAATCTGGGAGGTGGCAG
>JAGDCK010000137.1 GCA_017958585.1 Lachnospiraceae bacterium | reverse complement strand
TGCCCCCTGCTCAGTCACGTATGTTCTGATTATCAGATCGTAAACCGCATCCCCCACGTAGGCGAGGTTTAGGCCGGAAAAGGTTCTGATATCCTGCTCTTTTAAGTTAAAGGTTTCCAAGATCAGGCTTTTTTCCATTTCACACCTTCTCTGGTATCTTCCAGTATGATTCCCTTGTCAAGAAGCTCCTGTCTGATCTCATCCGCTCTGGCAAAATTCTTTGCCTTTCTTGCCTCCTGGCGCTCGTTGATCAGTTTCTCGATATCGCTGTCCAAAAGCTCGGCTTCTCTCTCAACCTTTAATCCCAGAATATCCGCAAGGATCACAAACTGAGCCTTGAGGCCGTTTACAAATCCTTTTGAGCTGTTGTCATTTACATTTGAATTGATGAATTTAACCAGATCAAAGATCACCGAAATGGCATCCGCTGTGTTAAAGTCATCGTCCATAGCCTCATCGAATCTGCCGATATATGAGTCAACTTCGTGGAGAAGCTTAACCTCATCCTGTGAAAGCTCCTGAGTCTCTGCCTTGTCAGCCAGGTATTTGAGGTTGTCAGCGCAGGTAAGTATCCTCTCAAGACCGTTCTTTGAGCTCTCCATGAGTTCTGCGGAGAAGTTCAAGGGACTTCTGTAGTGAGCAGATAACATGAAAAATCTAAGAACCTGAGGATCGTATTTGTCCAAAATCTCCCTGACTGTAAAGAAGTTTCCGAGGGACTTTGACATCTTGTGATTGTCGATATTTAAAAATGCATTGTGCATCCAGTATTTTGCAAAAGTCTTGTCATTGCAGCACTCTGACTGAGCGATCTCATTCTCGTGGTGAGGGAAGATCAGATCCTCTCCGCCTGCATGGATGTCGATCTCATCACCAAGGTATCTCTTACTCATTACGGAGCACTCAATATGCCATCCGGGACGACCGTTGCACCAGGGTGCCTCCCAGTAGGGCTCTCCGTCTTTTTTGGGTTTCCATAATACGAAATCTAAAGGGTCTTCCTTTTGATCCTCTCCCGTAACGAGAAGGGATCTGTTTCCGCCGCGGAGATCGTCGATATTTTTGTGTGAAAGCTTTCCGTATTCCTTGAAGCTTCTGGTCTTAAAATAAACTGTTCCGTCCTCAGCCACATAAGCATGCTTTTTGGCGATGAGGGTGTGGATCATGTCCAGCATTCCCGGAATTTCCTTTGTGGCCTGGGGATGTGTGGTGGCAGGCTTAACATTTAAAGCAGCCATATCCTTTTTGCACTCTGCGATATATCTCTCTGAGATAACCTCTGCATCCACGCCTTCCTCCACTGATTTTTTGATGATCTTGTCATCCACATCCGTGAAGTTTGACACGTAGTTTACTTCATATCCCTTGTGCTCAAAATATCTTCTGACAGTGTCAAAGACTATCATGGGACGGGCATTTCCTATATGAATGAGATTGTAAACCGTGGGGCCGCAGACATACATTTTTACCTTGCCGGGCTCTAAAGGTTTAAAATCCTCTTTTCTCTTTGAAAGTGTGTTGTAAATTCTGATGCTCATCTATCTATTGCTCCTTTTCTCGTTTTAGGGCTCTGATCTCGTTTTTAAGTTCAAGCAGTTCGTTTACCATATTGGTGTTGGCCTCCTGCAGAGCCGTAATGTCCTCTCTGACAGGATCCGGAAGGTCCACCTGACACATGGATTCCTGGGGATGTTCCGCATTTACCCTCTTTACAACTCTGGCGGGCACACCCACAACCGTGGAATTGGGCGGAACTTCCGAAAGCACCACGCTTCCTGCTCCCACCTTGGAATTATCTCCCACCGTGAATGACCCCAGAACCTTTGCTCCTGCGGAGATCATTACGTTGTTTCCGATGGTAGGGTGTCTCTTTCCCTGCTCTTTTCCGGTTCCTCCCAGGGTAACTCCCTGGTAAAGAGTAACATTGTCACCGATTATGGTGGTCTCTCCTATTATAACGCCGTTTCCGTGATCTATGAAAAGACCTTTCCCGATCTGTGCTCCGGGGTGGATCTCGATGCCGGTCTTTCTGACGCCCCTCTGGGAGATGTATCTTGCCAGAAAGTAGTGTTTTTTCAGATAAAGCTTATGGGCAAGTCTGTAATGGAGCATGACCCTGAAACTGGGATAGAGAAAAACTTCCATATCGGAATGAATGGCAGGATCCCTCTCCCTGATTATTTTGATCTCATCCTTGATAAAACCCATTATTGCCTCCATGTATAAAAAGAAAAACGCGGACCCATTCATCAAAAGAGACGAATACATCCGCGGTTCCACTCTAATTAACGATCAAAGATCGTTCCCTTAAAAGACTTAACGCGTCTAAATCGGATGTGAATACTATAAATTCCTCACATCGGCTCGCGAATGCACTTCCTCTTTTCCCTAGCCGGACACGCTTTCAG
>JAGDCK010000136.1 GCA_017958585.1 Lachnospiraceae bacterium | reverse complement strand
GGTGAGTAATATATAGGTTCCCGTATTCACATACAAATACATCTTTACATTTTCTATGACCTGAATCTCCGACGCATCAACAAACATAAGAGCCATATATTTTGCCGTAAAAAGCGTGATCACAAAGATTCCCACAGAATAACCTATTCCAAGCTTCAGGCATTCCTTAAGCCCTATGCCGATCCTGTCAAGCCGCTTTGCACCCACGTTTTGTCCGCCGTAGGTTGCCATAGTGTTTCCAAGAGCCTCGAAAGGACAGCCCAGAATATTTGCGATCCTGGATCCTGCTGTGATAGATGCCACAGCCATTGAGCCCAGGGTGTTGGTGGCACTCTGAAGCACCACTCCGCCTATTGCGGTGATTGAATACTGAAGTCCCATGGGTACACCCATTTTGCACAAAGTTCCCATCATATGACTCTCAAATTTCCACTCATCGCCATTTATACGCAGGATCTCAAATTTCTTTATCATGTACCATACGCAGGCAATTCCGGAGATTCCCTGGGAGATCACGGTTGCATAGGCCGCTCCCTTTACACCCATTCCGAATTTCATGATAAACAAAAGGTCCAGAGCTATATTCGTAAAGGAAGACAAAAGCAGAAAATACACCGGAGTCTTGGAATCTCCGAGACTTCTGATGATACCTGCTGCCACATTGTATAAAAACACCGTGGGTATTCCCAAAAAGATGATGAACAGATAGTCCACTGACTCATCCAGTATATTATCCGGAGTCCTCATCCACACCAGGATATCCCTGCATAAAACTGCCGTTATGGTGGTGATCAGCACCGAGAAAAATACGGAAAGATATATGGTATTTGCCACAAATTTTCTAAGTCCCACATAATCCCCGGCACCGAATTTATGGGCAAGAGGAATGGCAAAACCGCTGCAGGTTCCGCCGCAAAATCCAATGGTCAAAAAACATACGGATCCCGTAGCACCTACTGCCGCCAATGATTCTATGCCAAGATACTTACCGACGATGATAGTATCCACAATGCTGTAAAACTGCTGAAACAGATATCCCACCAAAAGAGGAATGGAAAAACCCAGAATAAGCTTCATGGGTGAACCCTCTGTCATGTTCTTAGTCATTGAATTTACTCCTTTTCTTAAATGTGCACTCACTATAGCACAATGCAAAAACAGTTTCAATTCAAATCTCTTATCAAAATCAGTTACCCTTGCCACCCGGAAAAAATGCAACGCGTATTGAGGGTCAGCTCATTTCTGTTGCATTTTCGCCGCTCTTACTGCCCCTTTATGCAACACAGATTGAAGGTCAGTTCATTCTGTGTTGCATTCATATTTTTCAGTTCAGAAATTCTTCTGAAAGAGATACGTTAAATGCCTTTGCCAGGTCTCTAAAGTTATCCGAAGTGATGGTCTGCAGCTTTTTGGGGCTCATGGAAAGAGTTTTAACCAGGATCTCTGCAGACTTTTCTGCGGTGTGCATAAGTCCGAATGTCAGATCAAAGTCCTCTCCCGATGCAAATGTTCCGTGATGGGCCCAAATAGCCAGATCATACTTTTCCATGAGTTTACTTGTGGCCACTGCGATCTCTTTCCCGCCCGGAACCATCCAGGGTACCACTCCCACGCCCTGTGGAAATACAACGGGACATTCCGTTGCCATCTCCCACAATTCTCTTGTAAATACTTTGTCATCAAGGGGAAGTACAAAAGTAAGGGCTATGATATTCGTGGTATGGGCATGGTATATCACTCTGTGCTTTCCTCCGGAAACCCTCTTTTTTACCTCATGATTCATCAGATGCGAAGGAAGCTCCGAAGTAGGTCTTCCTCCATTTTTAAGCCCCCATACGATCCTGTATTTTTTCCCTGAATCATCTATCTCGATGATGCATAGCGAATCCTCAGGGTCTATCGACACATTTCTGAAAAACTTACCGCTTCCCGTCACGAAAAAAAACTCGCCGGCAAGCCCGGGGACATCCGTTCCTATTTCATGCCATTCTCCGGGGCACAGGTCATCCTCCACTGCTTCGATCTCCGTATTTTTAATGCGATATGACAGATTTCCTCCGTTTCTCTCATGCCATCCCTTTATCCATCCGTCATCGGCCATTCTGATAAATCCTTTTGCAAATCCAGTGTCCAGTACTTTCATATATCCTCCATCATGCGCGTTTTACCAGCACATTTTCTTCATAATCCGTTATCTTTTCAAACCAATCAATTCCACTATCTACACCGCATTCCCTGCAATATTCTTCCCAGACCGCGCCAAAGGGCAGCATCTTTACTTCCTCCTGCATGGCCATAAGCTTCGTCAGATCGTTTGTATCCTGCAGAGTTTTAAGTGTTTCATTTGGCATGCAAAGAGCATACAAAAGAGCCTTTTGCCAGCTTCTGAAACCCACAACCCACGCGGATATTCTGTTTATGCTTGCATCAAAATAATCAAGGGCCATGTGAACTCTGTCTAAACCGTCGCAGCGAACTATCTCTTTTGCCATCTCCCTTGTCTCATCATCAAACAAAACCACATGATCCGAATCCCATCTGACGGGTCTGGTGATATGAAGCGCTATCTCCGGGAAATAGCAAAGAAGCGCAGGAATCTTGTCTGAAACCACTTCTGTGGGATGGTAATGACCGTTATCCATAAGTGGTAAAATACCTTCGTGGGATGCCGCAAAAGAGAGTGTGAACTCAGCGGAACCTGCCGTATATGACTCAACACCAATTCCAAATACTTTTGATTCCACGCAGATCTTTACCTTGCTCGCATCATGAGGTTCGGATATTATCTGTTCGATAGAATCCTTATATCGAAGTCTCGGCCCCATTCTGTCTGCGGGAATGTCTTTGTATCCGTCACCGATCCAGATATTCATGACACAGGGAACCCCTGTCTCAGCCGCAAAATATTCCGAAATCCTCACACAAGCCTTTCCGTGCCTGATCCAAAACTGTCTGGTATCTTCGTTCGGGCTTGTCAGAGTCAGACCGTCCTTTACCCTGTCATGGGAAAAGAATGTGGGATTAAAATCTATACCAAGATCTCTTTCTTTTGCAAATCTGACCCATTTCGCAAAATGTTCCGGCCTCAATGCATCTCTGTCCGCAAATCCTGCTTCATCAAAGATGGCATAATTGGCATGAAGATTTAATTTCTTCTTTCCGGGCATCAGGCTTAATGCCATATCGATATCCTGCATGAGTTCCTCGGGAGTCTTTGCCTTTCCGGGATAGTTTCCGGTGGTCTGGATCCCACCGGTTAAGGGGCCGTCATGGTCAAAACCGGTCACATCATCCCCCTGCCAACAGTGAAGTGAAACAGGGATATCCTTTAACCTTTTGATAGCCCGGTCCGTATCAACGCCATACCTTTCATATTCTCTTTTTGCTTCTTCATAAAAACTCTTTCCGCTCATCTCTTCCTCCGATCGCTCCATTTCTATCCGGCCTGTTTTTCTATATCTTTGCCGGCTTATACTCCTTTATCTCAAATGATTCAAATACACTTTCCCTTGCCTTACTCAGGGAATCAAATTCCCGGGCGGATATCATCTGACAGATGATATTGCCGATGGCTGTTGCCTCAACGGGCCCTGTTAAAACTGTTCGCTCTGTATGCTCTGCAGTAAGGCTGTTTAAATATTCCGCATTTGCGCCTCCCCCGATAACATGAATGCATTTAAAATCATGTCTCTTTATCTCAGATAATCTGCTAAATACATCCCCGTAGCATTTGGCCAGACTGTTATAGACAACTGATGCAACCTGCGAGAGGCTCTGTGGAACCTGCTGCCCCGTTTCCTCACATGCCTTTTTTATCTCTTCTGTCATGCTCTTTGGGGCAAGAAACCTGCTGTCATTGCAGTCAACAATTGAATTTATCTTTTCAAGGGATGCCATTTTACACAATTCTCCATAGCTTAAATCCGGTGCAAGTTCACTCTTTACAGACTGTATCATCCACAGACCCATGATATTTTTAAGATATCTGAATCTGTATTCATACCCGCCCTCATTGGTAAAATTATCCTTTCTGCTTTCAAAAGAGCAGTCCGGTGCATCGCATTCAGTCCCCATAAGGGACCAGGTTCCCGAACTTATATAAACCACATCGCCCTTCCAAGCGGGAACTGCCATCATCGCAGATGCTGTATCATGGGTTGCCACAAGGATGACCTTAGTGTCAAATCCCACTTCATCCTTTATCTTTTTACTGAAGCCCCCAATGCAGGTTCCCGGCATATTCAGTTCCCCGAATATCCCCTCCGGAAAGCCCAGGGCATTTATTATCTCAAAGTCCCAGTCCTTTTTTTCCGCATTCACAAGGCCTGTTGTGGTCGCATTCGTATATTCGCTCATCTTTATATCTGTAAGCAGGAAATTCAAATACTCCGGGATCATCAAAAGTCTCTTTCCCTGCTTAAGTTTGTCCGGCTCCTTTTCCTTCAGATACATGAGCTGGTAAATCGTATTAAAAGGCTGTTTTTGAATGCCTGTCCTCTTATACAGCTCTTCTTCAGAGATAAAAGCTTTTACCTTTTCATCCATTCCCTCGGTTCTGCCATCCCTGTATCCCACAGCGTTACCGATCAAATCTCCACTTTCATCTAACAGTACAAAGTCAACACCCCATGTGTCTATCCCCATGGTCTCCGGGATCTTACCAAGATCACGGCATTTCTTTAATCCCTCCAGAACATGATAAAAAAGTTTTTCCATATTCCAGCACTTATGTCCGTCTATGGATTCCATTCCATTTGGAAACCTGTATACTTCCTCAAGTTTTATCTTTCCGTTTACAAGATGACCTAAAATATGTCGTCCCCCGGAAGCACCGATATCTATGGCCAGGTGATATCTCTCCATCTCTGATTTTTCTCCTTTTTTTGTCCGTTTTCTCTGTATATACGTCAATCTTATGAAAAAAAGAAAAACAAAAAAAGGACGACTTTTAATTAAAAAAGTGTCCTTTTTTGTAATGTGAAACAAAAGCTTTCACACATCAGTATTTTTCCTGATTTTCATTCCTGTAGCGCTTTGGAGTAACCCCGTAGCGGGCCTGAAAGATCCTGTGGAAATAGCTTAAATTCTCATATCCTACAGCGATACCCACATCTGCCACCGCCATGGCGGTATGGGTCAGCAGATAGGCAGCCTGAGACAGTCTCTTGCTCTGCAGAAGCTCTGTATATGTCATACCCGTTTGTGTCTTTATTTCTTTTGACAGCCAATAGAAATTATAATGAAGTCTGTCAGCTAATTCTTTTAATCCGCCGTCCCTGTAATGCTCCTCAATATACCTTAATACTGTCATGACCAGTTTCCTGCTCTCATCCTCAGACTCCATATCGGCAGCCTCGGCATAATTTAACAATTGTAAAAACAAAAGCCCCATGGTTATCTGATTGATACTTCTCTTGTTTGACTGTCTGTTCATGATGGTCCATATCAGGTTTTCGACCAGATTTTGAATGGGCAGTATTTCTGATACCTTGAAATGAATGAAGCTGCTGTTACTCTTTCCACCCTTTAAGCACTGGACCACAAATTCCCTGAGAGAATTTTCATCCTGATCGATCATGGGAAGGACCGCATCAAAAAACTCCGGGAGTATGATAAAATTAACCGCCAGATCGTCTTTTCCCGCTTCCTCTATCTCCTGTACGGCATTCTGGCTTAAAAACAGCAGTTCACCCTGTTTCAGATAAACATCCCTGCCGTTTATCATGTGATGAAGAGATCCTGAACAGACATAGATCACTTCCACATAATTGTGGGTGTGGGGCGGAAAATGAACAAATCTCGTATGCTTTCTGATCGTTATAAGTTTTCCTTCATCCAAAAGCTTCTTTGCATCATATACATGTTCTTCGCCGCTTTGATAAAGCGAATCATTTATATGATGATCCCCATCCAATATCTGCTGTTCTTCAGGCGTGATCTTTTGAAGTTCCAATAAAATGGACTGATCCATATATCCGATCTCCTTTTTCTCCGATATCTGATCACATGATATCATATCGCCGTTTTTAACGAAAGACATTAAGCTCTGCTATAACAAAAGGTCTGTCGGAGTTTCTGCCCGCCTTTATCCAAATATATTTCGCATCGGTCCTTGCAAAGCGAATATCTGTCACGGAAATACTGCCCCTTCCTTTTGCCACGAGTCCGGGTTCTTCACCGTCATTCCAGACATAGACTTCATATTCATCAAGGCATGTCCACATCTCGGAACCTGAGTTTATTGATACACCCGAAACCTGCCTAGAATATCCGAGGTTCAGCAGATACGAAGTTGTATAATCATCGGACTTTGTCTGATTCTCGGTACTTCTCCAAAATGTATTAAGGTCTCCGTCTATTGCCTGTCCTTCGAGCGAGACTCCCGATATCCATGTGGGAACTCCATCTATAAGTCCCATATTCTGAGGGTGTGAGAGCCTGAGTTCATAGATAGACCACCAGGCATCATTTCTGCCCTCTGTAAGTTCAAATCTCAGGCACTTAGCTGTCTGAAGGTTATCAAATCTGATAACTGTTGTTCCTGCGTTTCCGTAAAAAGTGCCGATCTCGCTGTAACTTATTCCATTCTGACTTGCTAAAACTCTAAAAGAAATTCCATTGTCGCTTCCACAATCAATCTCTATCTTGTCAAACAATGTAAGCGTTCCCAGGTCAATGTTTACACTGTCACCGGATTCCTGAGCTTTTCCACTTGTCCATCTGGTATTTTGATCCCCATCAAACATTTCGCTTCCCGCATCGTTCCATCCATGGATCTCAGAAACCGAAAACCATCCGCTTCTGTCAGAGTATTCCTCTATAAACCTGCCGGATGAAGCCTGTACACCCCATCCTGATTTATCCGTGATCACCTGTGATGAGAGCTGTGCCGGATCCGTGCTGTTTTGTGAATCAAAAAGAGCTATCTCTCCGATACTCCACCATTTGTTTTTTCCTGACGTCAAAGTCAGTTTTATGTATTTTGCCTCCACTCTGCCACCAAGACTGATATTGGTAACACCCGGTGTTCCGTTTGAAATACTTCTTTCAAGCCAGTTATTTCCGTCAACAGATGTTTCAACCTTTATGCCGGCGGGATAATCATCCAAAAAATCTCTGTCGGAAAAAAGAGAGAGCTGCGACACATACCTTGTACTGTCAAAACTTAATGTAACCTGCTGCCCCGCATATTGATCACATCCGCTGAGCCACAATGTCTTTGGCAGATCATCCACTGCCTGTGCAGGCTCATATCCCGAATATGTATCCGATGCAGATATGGTCATACCGCTCTTACTTAAGGCTTTTCCGGTAGTGGGATACCATCTGTAGGTAGCAACCGTATCTCCCGGTATTACATCCGTAAACATTCCGTCCGGAGTCATTACCTGTATCTGTCTGTCCGGAGTATCCGGATCTGAATTGGTATTTTGGACCGGGATCCTGTTAACCACCACCAGGCTTATGCTTCCGTCAGGATTTGAAAATGCAACATTCGATATATATCCATCGTTTTCTGAGCTGGCGATCCTGACTGAGCCTGCGTTTATAAACCTCGAAAACTGTCCGAAAACATAATATTTTGCATTCTTTCTGTAGCCTCCCGCGCCATCGTCTGAAAGCTGAGACAATGACCAGTGATCCGCATCATCGCTCTGAGGCTTTGACCAAAAACTCGGTCCCGGACCATAGGTATGTCCATCCATATCAAGGCTGTAATATGTGACCCAATACAAATATGAATTTATATTGTTTCGCATATATTCCACAAGTTTATTGGCTCCCACAGTCATCTCGGTTATGTTCCAGGTTTTGTCCTTAAATACATTTTTTAATGTATTTGGATAATACATGGGAATCCCGCCATAATTGTGAAATCCTATGCCATCCACATATTCGGAGGCTTCACTCTGTAAGAGCGGCACCGCATAATTCCAGGTTTCAAACTCATTCGCATCCATT
>JAGDCK010000135.1 GCA_017958585.1 Lachnospiraceae bacterium | reverse complement strand
TCCTTGTCCTCCGCAGGGGAGTAGACAGCTCTGAAGCCGTCAAATACAACTCTTGAAGCGGATGTGGTAAACATATGGCTTCCTGAACTGATCTTTACATTTGTTGATTCATAAACAGCGGGAGCCATACGGCTTGCAAGAAATCTCTTCCATATCAGGTGATAAAGTCTGTAGAGATCCCTTGGCAGATCGTCCTTTAACTCTATGGGATTTCTGTTAACGTTGGTGGGTCTGATGGCCTCATGGGCATCCTGGATCTTCTGTCCGTTTTTGTTCTCCCTCTCAACCTCGCAGTCATATTTTTCACCGTAGTGTTTATCTATGTATTCCTTTGCCATGGCCTTTGCTTCGTCGGACACACGGGTGGAATCGGTTCTTAAATAGGTGATGAGTGCCACTGTACCCTCACCCTTGATCTCCACGCCTTCATAAAGCTGCTGCGCAAGACGCATGGTCTTTTGAGTCGAAAAATTGAGAGTCTGGCTGGCTTCCTGCTGAAGGGTTGATGTAGTAAAAGGAAGGGGTGCTTTCTTGGTCTTTTCAGCCACCTTCACATCGGATACAACAAACTTTTTGTCCTTTGCATCCTTCATCACTTTTTCAGTCTCTGACTCTGTCTTAAGATCGACTTTCTTTTTGTCCTCACCGTAATATTTTGCGGTAAGTGTGCTCTTCTTTCCCTTGACCTTCAAATTCGCATCAAGAGTCCAGTACTCCTCGGGAATGAAGGCATTGATCTCATCTTCCCTGTCGCACACGATCCTGAGGGCAACGGACTGAACTCGTCCGGCGCTGAGTCCGCGCTTGATCTTTTCCCAGAGAAGGGGTGAGATCCTGTATCCCACCATTCTGTCGAGAACACGGCGTGCCTGCTGTGAATCCACCAGATTCATGTCGATCTCTCTGGCATTTTTCAAAGATTCCTTTACGGCATTCTGTGTGATCTCATTGAAAGTGATCCTGTAAACCTTTTTGTCCTGTAATTTCAAAGCATGATATAAATGCCATGAAATTGCCTCTCCCTCACGGTCAGGGTCGGTTGCGAGATATACTTTTTCCGCTTTCTTTACCTGACGTCTCAGTGCTGCAAGAAGGTCGCCCTTACCTCTGATGGTTATATACTTGGGCTCATAATCATTGTCTATGTCAACACCCATCTGACTCTTGGGAAGGTCTCTTACGTGACCGTTGCTGGCAAGAACTTCATAATTTGTGCCCAGGAACTTTTTAATTGTCTTCACCTTTGCAGGTGACTCCACAATTACCAAATATTTAGCCATATCTGATTTCTGTCTCCTTGTTAACACTTTAATAAAGTAAAATCGTTAATCGTGGAAAACTATACATCAAAAATCAGAATGTGGCAAGTTATTTTTTTGTCAATTTATTTTAAGATACTCCAACACCCTTTACCAGATGGTGATGTCATAGGACTCTGTGCAAGCGGCAAATTTTATGGTTCCGCTTGAGGCTTTGGGCTTTACCTTGCTCTCATCTATGCCTGAAATTCCGGCGTATCTCACCTTTATCATATCAGGTGACGGATGGCTTTTTTTGATGGTAAGTCCGTTTAAGTCAAGCTGATCTTTTCCCGATACGGTAAAATCAAGTTTTCCGCCGGTGATCTCTATAAAACCTGAAACCGTAAGCTTCCCACCGGGCCTAACCCTTATTCCCATATAGTCCTGATTAGGAAGGGTCACAGTGCCCACATCAATGCTCACATCGGTCCATACATCATATTCGCCGTGCCACTCTCCCCCTAAGATGTCATTTGCATCCCCCTTGGTAAGGATCATGGTAACAACCTCTACTTCCTCGGCATGCCTTTCTTCGTATGTATATTCCGTTCCGACAAACGTGACCTTTTCCTCATCGCCATAATCGTTTATCTCACACGTAAAGTATTCATCAAAAATCGAAGCCGGTCCGTCAAATTCATTAATGAGCGGGATATCTGCGGGAAATACCACATTTTTGTAATCAGTATCTTTTACGGTCACGATATCAAATCTGGCGCCGCCGAATGTATCTTCCTCCGGCCTCCACTCCTCGGGGTCAAAAGAATTTATATCAAGGCTTAATCCCGACATATCAACTTTCCCGGCGTTTTTAAGTTCCAGGAAGTATGGATCATGGTCCTTTTTTATTTCCCCTGTCAAAGCTCCCTTCACAATTAAATTTTTACCGTTACAGTCAATGCTTATACCCTTTGGAACTTTTTGAGAAAAATCTATGGTGAGATCCTTGGAAAGAGTAAAATCACGGACTTCCTTTGCATACCTCTCGCATATCTCATCCATGGTGCCAACGGGGCTTTTTAAAAACTCTTCCTCTTTTTGTCTCTCAAGCTCCTCCGCAAGTCTCTTTTCCTCTTCCTGTTTTATCCTGTCTTCCTCAGCCTTTTCCCTTTCAGCTTCCTCTGCTCTTTTGTTCTCCTCATCCTGAAGGCGTGCTACGTAATCCTCGGTGAAATCAATGATAACTTCATCAAAATGCCATTCATCATCAAATGTAACTTCCGTCACGGCATTCGGATTTACACTCTCCCTTATATTTGACAAAACCTTTTCATATTTACTTTCATCATCGTCTTTCATGATGATAAGGCTTATCTTTTCCACCTCTCCGTGGTCTTCAACTTCGGAATTTATCTCATAAAAATATATGAACGCATCCTCGTAGGTTTTTCCCAGATACTCTTCCTTTAACATAAACCGCTCAAGGGCTGAATTTCTGGCGCAGTCCACCACCTCATCCTTTTTGCAGACTGTCATAAGCTCAAAATACGAACCGTCGGAGAAGGAATAATTGATACCTATGTATTTACTTCCTTTTTTCACCGTATAAGTTCCATCGGAGTTTAAGGATGACAGCGCATTTGACAAAGCCTGTGCCTCGTCAGTCATCTCACTTTCCGCCCCAGCAGGATTTGCGGAAGTACCGGCGTCACCGCAGGAGCCAAGGAAAGTACCTATTAATAAAGCACCAAATAAGCAGATCAGATTCTTTTTCTTCATATTTTTCTACCTTTTCTTCTGAGAATCAATAAAGCTTCTGTCATATCCTTCACTAAGTTCCATATTGTAGAGCCATCCGGAATATCCTTCTCCGCCGCCCCCTGCGATATTAAGCATCCTTGTAAGGTCGTCCTTTATATACACAAACCAGCTCATCTTTGAATTAAATCCGCAGGAAGTGGTGGCAACCTTTCTGCCACCTTTGTCAAACACTTCCAGGATTCCGTAATCCTTTATAGCAACATATTCGGAATCTGATGTAAACCATGCTGCCTGTCCTCCGTAATTAAGTGTCCAGAGAGGTTCTCCCGTGTTTGCATTTAAAACATATAAACCCACATCTCTTGCTCCCGTATCATTACCCCAAAAGAGCATCGTCTCATCTGGTGATATGGTAAGCTTCGTTCCTCTGGATCCCGTCTGATATGTCCAGACCATCTCTCCCGTCTTTTTGTCAATGCAGCAGAGCCTGTTATCGTTTCCTCCGGTTGATTTGGGAGAGACATATAAGTAATTACTGCTCATTATCATGTCAATGGGGAATCCTCCGCCTGTGAAAGTCTGCCACAGCATTTTTCCTGTGGATACCTCATATGCGGCAATACATTCCTGACTTCCCATAAACAGTACAGAATCATCCTCAGAAAAGATCAAGGATCTGATCTGGGAACCTCTGTAATCCTGCCACAGGATCTTCCCCGAAGCTATATCCATAATACCCACGAAGTCTTCTCCGTTTACATCAAGCGCCACATATTTATTGTCATGGGATATGTCCATGGCCCTGGTGCCGGTCTTTAGTTCGAAAACTTTGTTCCCGTCTATATCAAATATGGTGGCATGACCTATATTTGCAGGGTAATCCATATTAAGTTCATCCTCGTGAACAAGATTTGAAGCCGTAATATTTGTCCCTATTAGGCTTCCGTCTGGACTCACCGAAACACAACAGGTCTGTATTCCCGTATTTTTCCTGAATATAAGTTTCCCATCCGTGTCAAATACGTTCAGATATGCGGTTTTGTTTGCGCCTCTCTCTGCGTCATGGAATTTGACCGTAGCAAAAATTCCTCCACCGCAGTCATAATAATTTGCCTGTCC
>JAGDCK010000134.1 GCA_017958585.1 Lachnospiraceae bacterium | reverse complement strand
CACTGCTGATGCTAAAGCCCTTTGCAAATGACAAGGTCAGAAATATCGTCACCGAGTGCCTGATGATTGTCACAACGGTGATCGTGTTTTTCCTGATATTTACCAACACCGGAAATTCGGTGGTATTGTTTAAGTTTACACGTAACCTCCAGATCAGCTTAAGGCTTGATCAGACGGGAAGTATTTTTGCAGGTATGGTGGCTTTCCTCTGGCCCCTTGCCACGCTTTATTCATTTGAGTACATGGAGCATGAGGAGAGGAGGAGATTCTTCTTTGCTCTTTATACCATGACCTACGGCGTAACTCTTGGTATCGCCATGTCAGAGAATATTCTCACCATGTATTTCTTTTACGAGATGCTTACCATGGTGACCATTCCTCTTGTGGGTCACACTCTCACAAAGGAGGCCGTAAAGGCGGCAAGGACCTACATGGTTTATTCCATCGGAGGGGCCGCATTTGCCTTTATCGGTATGATATTTGCTCTTGTATACGGAACCACGGCGGACTTTGTGCCCGGCGGAGTATTCAATATTTCCGAGCTTGGAAGCGGAATGATAAATGCGCTTCTCATAGTATATGTTCTGTGCTTTTGCGGTTTTTCCGTTAAGGCTGCCATGTTTCCTTTTTCAAGCTGGCTTCCCACGGCCGGTGTGGCACCCACTCCCGTAACAGCGCTTCTTCATGCGGTGGCTGTCGTAAAGGCAGGTGCATTTGCCACACTTCGTGTCACATATTTTATATTCGGATGGGATCTTTTAAAGGGAACCTGGGCTCAGCAGGTGCTGTTATGCCTTGCGATCTTTACTGTTGTATACGGATGCAGCAGAGCGCTTAAGGAAACTCATTTCAAGAGAAGGCTTGCCTGGTCCACGGTCAGCAACCTCTCATATATTTTGTTCGGTGTGCTGTTAATGAGTCCTGCAGGACTTACGGGAGCGCTTCTTCATATGCTGTGTCATGCGGTCATGAAGATATGTTCATTCTTCTGTGCAGGCGCCATCATCGAAAAGACAGGAAAGCATTTTATCCACGAATATGACGGAATGGGACGCAAGATGCCCTTCGTATTTACGGTATTTACCATTTCGGGACTGGCTTTAATGGGTGTTCCCGGATTGTCGGGATTTGTATCAAAATGGTATCTGGCAAAGGCGGGCCTGTATTCAGGGTCCATACTTGGAAAGATAGGAGTGGGGGCGATACTGGTTTCTGCGATCCTCACAGCTATTTACATGATGACGGTTTCCATAAGAGGTTTTTACCCCAACAAGGATTTCACGCTGTCATCCAATCTGAGTGAGATCAAAGACCCGGGCTGGAAGATGAAGCTTCCCCTGTGTATTTTCGTGATCCTTATGTTTGTATTCGGACTTCGTCCCGCACTTTTGGAAAACCTGGTAGACTGGGCCGTTCAAAGTGTGTTTTTCACGCAGTTAATCTAGAAAGGAGGAAGAAAGATGAACACAAATTCAATCATCACTTTTACACTTGTTTTTCTTCCCCTTTTTGGAGCGTTTGTAACCTATTTTTGCGGAAAGAAAAATATTAAGGTTTTAAGCAGCCTTGCCCAGATTTTTACCGCGCTGGTGTTTTTTGTAAGTGCCGCAGGCCTGGTACTTTTTATAAACGATCCGGGGCAGGTGGAAGGTGTTTCCGTGATAGGCGGGATATGCGGAAGAGGAATTGCTTTTTCACTAAGCGGCTTCAGAGTCGTATATGCCTTTGTGGCAACATTTATGTGGATGATGACCACGCTTATGAGTGAGCAGTATTTCGGTCACCATCACAATCAGGCAAGATATTATTTCTTTATACTGTTAACCGAGTGCGCAACTCTTGGAGTATTCCTGGGTAATGACCTCTATACCATATTCATTTTCTTTGAGATCATGTCCTTTACTTCATATGTCTGGGTAGCCCAGGAGGAGACAAAGGGAGCCCTTCGCGCTGCTGAGACATATCTGGCAGTTGCGGTCATCGGCGGTCTGTCCATGCTCATGGGAATCTTTATGATCTATCACGAGCTTGGAACCCTGGATGTGGACAGTTTAAGAGAAGCGGTCCTTGCAAGCTGCGGGTCAGAGACGAAACTCTTTGTGGCTTCGATCCTTATGGCCATCGGTTTTGGGGCAAAGGCAGGTGCCTTCCCGCTTCATATCTGGCTTCCCAAGGCTCACCCCGTTGCCCCTGCACCGGCGTCGGCTCTGTTGTCGGGAATCCTCACAAAGTCGGGAATCTTTGGCGTTATCGTGGTCACTTGCAATATCATGAGCGGCGACAGGACCTGGGGTATTTTAATCCTGGTGATCGGACTTATAACCATGTTTATGGGTGCAGTGCTTGCACTGTTTTCGGTTAATATCAAGAGAGTTCTGGCTTGCTCATCCATGTCCCAGATCGGATTTATACTTACGGGAATCGGGGCATATAATGCGATGCATGCAGAGCAGTTTCTGGCTTCAAGCGGATCCATGCTCCACATGATAAACCACTCCCTCATAAAGCTGGTGCTCTTTATGGCAGCAGGCGTGATTTTCTTTAACACCGAGGCGCTTGACATTAACGATGTCAGAGGCTTTGGCAGAAAGAAGCCATTGTTTGCTGTGATTTTCCTGACCGGTGCTTTATCCATCGCCGGTATCCCCGGTTTTTCGGGATATGTGAGTAAGACTCTTTTACATGAGAGTATCCTGGAAGTTGAGATGGGCAATTTTACAAGGATCGCTGAAGCGGTATTTCTCGTTTCCGGAGGAATCACGCTCTGCTATATGACAAAGCTTTTTGTGGCGATCTTTGTGGAGAAAAACCTTGATGACAAGTTACAGGAAAAATACGACGGCATTAAGAAGTATATGAATCTAAAGACCGGCTTTTCACTTACCTGTTCCGCCGTTTTACTGTTTGTCTGGGGAATCTTTCCTCACAGGCTTATGGAGAAGGTGGCAGGCTTTGGGGAGAGCTTCTACGGACTTATGGGTGAGAGCGAAGCGATACCGTATTTTGCATGGAACAATTTAAAGGGAGGACTTATCTCTGTTTCCATCGGAATCATCCTCTATTTTGCAATTGTAAGGTGCCTCCTTATGAAGGACGGAAGGTATCTCGACAGATGGCCCAAGTGGTGGGATCTTGAGAATGCGGTTTACAGACCGTTACTTCTGACCATTTTGCCTACAATTGCCGCAGTGTTCTCCAGAGTGTTTGACAGTCTGGTGGACGGAATTGTGTTGGGACTCAGAAATACTCTTTACAAGGACAGCCCTCTTCCCGGCAAAAAGAAGGAAATGAGCATGAGAAGTCTTCGCGTGAAGGAGGATGTGGATATCATCAGGCGAAGCATTTCCTATGGCTTCTTCCTCTTTGCGGTTGGCGTTATCATAACGGTTGTATATATTTTCGTATTCCACTTTGGTGGTTAAGGGATAAAGATTTGTTAAAAAAAATACAAAAAAATGATTGACAAGTCTTTTTATCGGGTTTATAGTACGGTACATAAAGAAAAGAGCGAAGGCGCTTTGGAGAAATCCAAAGCGCTTTTTCTATTTGTGTAACAGGATTTAGTCCCGTTACATGAAACGCTCAGCTTAGGATGCGCAAGATACTTCCTGAGGGTGCGCGCGACCCGGTGGATTTATCTTTTTATCTGAGAAAGGAGATAAAAGATCATGGATAAGAAAATACCGGAGTTATACGGAAGCATGGTATTTAACGACAAGGTGATGAGAGACAAGTTGCCCAAGGACGTTTACCGTGCACTCAGAAAGACGATTGATAACGGAACACATTTGGAACTCAATGTGGCTAACTCCGTTGCAGTTGCCATGAAGGAATGGGCAGTTGAAAACGGAGCAACCCACTACACTCACTGGTTCCAGCCTATGACAGGTTTTACCGCTGAAAAGCATGATTCCTT
>JAGDCK010000133.1 GCA_017958585.1 Lachnospiraceae bacterium | reverse complement strand
GTTTTATCAGTTCCTCTCTGGTCCAGACTCTTCCCGTGGGATTATGAGGATTGCATAAAAAGAAAAGCTTTACATTCTCTTCCTTTATTTTTTTTTCAAAATCCGCAAAGTCGATCTCGTAAGAATGGGTCTCTTCATTGAGCACCAAGTCGGAACTGATAAGGCGCCTGTCATTATCCACTATTACCTCGGAGAAAGGGTAGTAAACGGGCTGCTGTATGATGACCGCATCACCTTCTTTTGTAAAGGCTTTGACCGCTTGGGCAAGGGCAAATACGATGCCGGGTGTATTGATGATCCATTCCGGTTTAATATCGTACCCATGGCGTCTTTTCTCCCAATCCACAAGGGCTTCCGTAAATGAATTATCTCTCTCGCTGTAACCAAAGATTCCATGTTCGGCAGTCTCTTTTAATGCATCGATGACATATGAGCTGGTCTTGAAATCCATGTCTGCCACCCACATGGGAAGAGCATCCTTTGTGGCTCCTCTCTCTGCAGCAAAATCATATTTTAGCGATTTCGTATTTCGACGATCCACATATTCGTCAAATCTCAAATTCCTCTCCATCTCTAATCCTCCAATGCATGGGCCAGATCCTTTTTCAAATCCTCCACATTTTCAAGCCCCACCGACAGACGCAAAAGGCAATCCGTTATTCCGCATCTGTCAAGCTGTTCCTTTGACAGGTCGGGGTGTGTCTGGGTAATTGGATATGTAACGAGTGTTTCACATCCTCCAAGGCTCTCTGCAAAAGTGATGAGTTCCACTTTTTCAAGGAGTTTCACGGCCGTCTCCTTTGAATCAACCACAAATGTCAGCATGGCGCCAAAGCCTCTTGACTGGTTTTTCATCACTTCAAATCCTTCGTGCTCAGGCAGTCCCGGGTAAAGCACTTTCTTTACTTTTTTCTGTTCTTTAAGCCACTTTGCAAGTTCCATGGCGTTTTCCGCCTCTTTTTCCATTCTGACAGACAGAGTCTTTATACCGCGGACTACCAGCCAGCTGTCAAAGGGTGACAATCCTGCACCGGTGGTCTTTAATATAAATCTCATTTTGTCCGCCAGTTTCTCATCTTTTACGACCACAAAACCGCATATTGTATCGTGGTGTCCGGACAGAAATTTGGTACCGCTGTGGATCACAATATCCGCCCCCAGATCCAGAGGATTCTGAAAATAGGGGGAAAGAAATGTATTGTCCACGATAAGAAGTAATCCATGTCTGTGAGCAAGGTCTGCCAGTTTTTTAATATCGATAACTCTCATCATGGGATTTGTGGGAGTCTCGATGTAAATAGCTTTTGTGGCAGTGGTTATAGCAGCCTCCACATCCTGTTTGTTGACATCAAGCTGCATTACAGCAACTCCGTTTTTTCTCGAAATATTCTCAAAAAGTCTGACGCTTCCGCCGTACAGATCCATATCGGCTATGATGGCATCACCTGCGGAAAACAGCTCCATGACCGCTCCGATAGCAGCCATTCCGCTTGAAAAAGCTACCGCATCGATTCCGTTTTCCAGCTCTTTTATGGTGTTTTCAAGATGCTCCCTGGTGGGATTCTGCATCCTTGTGTAATCATATCCTGTGGACTCTCCGAGTCCTCTGTGACCGAATGTTGCAGATTGATAGATTGGAAAGCTGAGAGCCCCTGATCTATCCATGGATTCTGCATTTGTCTTCTGGGCTAAGTGCAAACATTTTGATTCTATTTCCATTTCTTCTCCTTTGAAAGTTATCACTCAAACTTTCTGATCTCTGTATTTATGTAGGAATCCAACAGCTTAGTGTAACTTTCCTTGTTTAATTTTGGTTCATATTCAGATACGATCTTTTTTGAAAGCTTTGCATTGTCACGCAAAAATCTGTAGGCGCCAAGGGCAAATACTTTGGCGGTCTCGATATATGTAAGTTCCTCGTCAACGATGTCAAAATCGGCTCCGTGGAACTTTCCTGTGATTCCGCCGGTGTTAAAGGTGTAAACCGGCATTATGTGCTGCAGATCTCCCACGTCAGTGGAGCCGCCCGAGAAATCACCTGCATTGTCAAGTACTTCAACAGCGTACTTGTCCCCTCCTGCAATTTTTGCTGCCTCCACAAGTTCCTCCTCAATGGGATTTGGAAGTGTGGGAAGGTATCCGGGCATGGTCTCTATCTCAACGGTTGCTCCAAGAGCTGCACCGCCAGCAAAGAAGGCTCTGTCGGTTTTCTTTGCCGCGTCAAGTATTGCTTCATTGTTTGCGGCTCTTACAAGTGTCTCGATTACGGCTTCCTCAGGGATAACGTTTACCAGGTCCCCTCCCTTTGTGAGGATCGGGTGGATCCTTACGTGGTCCGTATCCTTGAATGTCTCTCTGTGATATCCGAGAGCTGCCAGGCCAAGAGATGCGGCATTTAATGCATTTATTCCATCCTGAGGTGCACCGGCTGCGTGGGCAGCCTTTCCGTGAACCTTTATGACCTTGCTCACAAATCCGTTGTTTGTGCTCTGGGAAAAGCTGATCTTGTCTCCGTTTATGCTGTGGTGCGCAATCGACAGGTCGATGTCGTCAAATGCTCCTATACGGATAAGCTCGCATTTTCCTCCGCCGTATTTGATCTTGCCTTCATCCTTTAATCTGTTTTTGAATTCGATCTCTCCGTACTCCTCTGCAGGTACCGCAAAAAATACCACCTGTCCGTCAAGATTTTTTGCAATCTCGGGATCTGAAAGGGCTATTGCAGCTCCGAGGATTCCGGTAAGTTGGGCATGGTGCCCGCAGCAGTGAGCGCCGGTGCTCTCCTCGTTAAAATGAGGATGGTTTGGAATTCTCAAGGCGTCCAGTTCCCCGATAAGGGCAAGGCTTGCATTTTCTTTTTTGTCCTCGTTTAAATATGCCTTCACACCTGTCACGGCATGTCCGGTGGTGGTGCGAAGCCCAAGTTTTCCGGTATATTCCGCAAATTTCTCTGCGGTGCGAAACTCCTTGTAGCCAAGCTCGGCATGGTCGTAAATGTCACGTCCGAAGCTTAGAAGTTCCTCTCTGTGCTCATCTATGATCTTTATGATCTTTTCTTCTACTGCATCCATTTTTTGCTCCTATCCGCGGATTAATATGTATCTCCCGCAAGTGGTCTGATATCTACCCTCTCCAGAACTGCCTGATGGGACATGTTCAGTAAGGCATTTACCAGTATTCCGAAATCTTTGCTCTCCAAAAGACTGTCGTCCTCGGGGCTTTTCTTTTTTCTGGTCTCGGTAAAGGTTGCACCGGGATTTATCAGCGAAACGCCGATGTTTTCCTTTTTGAGTTCCGCCCTGAGATTGTAAACGTAATTTATAAGTGCCGCCTTTGATATGCCGTATACGCCGCCATTGTCGGTTCTCACACCTGCGGTGGAGCCGATGACTATTATCCTGGGGTTTTGGCTCTTTTTTAAATATGGCAGTAACTTTTTGACCAGTCTGTAGTTGGAAACCACATTTGTATTAATTATGCCTGAAAGTTCCTCTGCATCTGCATCCACCACGCTTCTGGCTGTCTCAGGCTTTGGGAACTGTGCCGCCGACAATATGAGCACGTCCGGAACAAAAGTATTTCCCACAAAATTTGCCAGTTCATCAACTCTTTTTACGTCGTTGATATCGGCATCAAATATGGATATATTGCTTCCGATCTCTTTTTGTGCATTTATTAAAGACTCAATATTTCGGCCTGTTATCAGCACTTTGTTACCGTTTTCCGCAAGCACTCCGGCTATGGCTTTGCCGATGCCTCTGCTTCCTCCCGCGATAATGATGTTCATCATGATCCTCCTTAGAATCTGCCCAGGATGGTATCCTTTACATCCCATCTGAGGGGAGGGTGAGGTGTCTGGGCACCGTATCCCACATCCACATATGTTACCAGGCGAATGTATTCGGGAAGGTTAAACTTTTCTCTTAATCTGTCGCAGAACTCTTCGTTGGGGAATGTGAGCCATACGCCTTCAAGTCCTGCAGCGTGAGCCGCAAGAACGATATTCTGGCCTGCGGCACCTGCATCCAGAAGCTGATTTCTTCTGGGGGTAAATGAGTTTGCTCTGTAGCATCTCATATCCTGGCAGATGACTAAATGAATGGGGCCTCCCGGCACGTCGCTTCCTCTGAAGAGCCCGGGCTCATTTTTTTCTCTTACGATCACGTACTTGATGGACTGGACGTTGCATCCGTGGGCTGCCCAAAGGCCTGCATCCAGGACTTTTTCAATGATCTCATCAGGCACATCCTGATCGGTGAACTCTCTGACGGATCTTCTCTCCTTTAAGATCGTAAAGAAATTGTCCTCCATCTCCTTTGTGACGGGGGTGGGCTTGTAAGGAGTCAGATCAACTGCCTCTCCCCTTGCAAGCTTGTCTGCGGATTCAACCAGAAATGATGCGTATTTATATTCCGGAAGATCCTTCGAAAGACCTCTTTTTTCCCAGAGACCGAGAAGTCTCTTTGTGTAATCTGCCTGTTTTTCGGAGAGTTTTTTATTTCTGTGCTGCGCATGATACATCTGGATCTCCAGTGTATGATGACTTCTCTCTCTTACTCTTGCTCTGAATTCAACTTCATCCATGGCAAGCAGCTCTTCATCCGTAAGTGCCACATTTCTGTTCCATATGGCCATGACTTCTTCCTTTGGAAGATAGTCCATGCTTGTGTCTATGCTGCCCATATCAATGCTCCTTTCTCCTCTTTAAATGTAATATTCGATGGTATCCTGCTTGGAACCTTTTACGATATCCTTCATGATCTTTGATGCCACATGTGCCAGATACTCGTCGTCTCTGTTTCTGGGGTAATCTGCCTTGATCACATATTCCTCCTGAATCACCGAAGGGCGTGGGCTAAGGAGTATTACTCTGTCTGCCAGATATACGGCTTCGTTTATATCATGGGTAACAAAAAGGATCGTTTTTTTCTCTTTTTCTCTCAGTTTTAAAAGTTCATCCTGTAATGTACATCTGGTGAGGTGGTCAACTGCAGAGAAGGGCTCATCCATAAGGATTACCTTTGGATCCATAACCAGGGTTCTTGCGATTCCCGCTCTCTGCTTCATTCCTCCGGAGAGCTGTGAAGGGAATTTGTTTTCAAATCCTCTGAGGTTCATAAGCTCGATGTAATGTTTAAGGCGCTTTTCCTGCTCTTCCTTTGGAACCTTTGCGATCTCCATTCCAAATGCAATATTTTTTTTGATGGTCCTCCACGGAAACAGGGATGCATCCTGAAATACCACGCCGATGTTTCTGTCCGTGTCGGTTATCTTTTCATCGTCAAGGTAAACTTCGCCGCCGTCCAATGGCAAAAGGCCTGCCACTATCTCCAGAAATGTACTCTTTCCGCATCCGGAGGGGCCAACGATTGCCACAAACTCCCCATCCTTTATCTCCAGTGTCACATCCTTTAAGGCGTGCACCAGTTCACCATCATTGCTTCTGTAATATTTTTCGACTTTATTTGCTTTGATCGTTGGCATGTCTTTACCTCCTAAATGCCGTTATTATTTCTGATAAGGATCCTTAAGACCCAGATCCTCCGCTGCCTTTAATGCGAATGTGTTGTCATAGGTTCCATCTGCTGTTACGTTCTCATCAAGCCATCCATACTGATGTAAGATGTCAACTGTCTTGTTTACTCTGTCAACAGGGATAACGGGGTAGTCAAGCCATACATCGATCTCAGACTCGATAGCCTTTCTCATTACGTCTTCCTCTGTGTTCATCTGCTCTGATGCCCATGTAACAAATTCATCGAAGTACTCGTTTTTAACTTCCTCATGTACCTTGTAATATGCTGTCACGAATTTCTGTAATTTCTCAGGATCTCCGTTGATGATCTTGTTTGATGCGATGATTGTACCTGTGTAGTAATCGGGAATGTAGTCCCATGCTCTTCCGAGGATGTGTCCTGTGCCCTCTGCCTCAGCAAGTGCTGCATAAGGATTGTGGATGATGGTAGCATCAACCTCACCTGATGTAAGTGTTGCATAAGCTCCCTGGTATACACCGTTTGCGATAAGCTCTGCATCGCTCTCGCCAAGTCCTTCTGCCTCAAGCATCTTTAAAACTGAAAGCTTCATTCCGCCTGCTGCTCCGGCTGTACCGATCTTTTTGCCCTTAAGGTCTGCGATGGTCTCGATATCGTTGTTAGCGATAAGCCAATAGCATCCTGAATATCTCCACATATTTCCTACAAGTTTTGCCTCAACACCGTTTGCAATGCCGGGAATGTATGAGCTGGGATCTCCGTCTGCCACATCGATCTCACCTCTGGTTATAAGTGATAATACTTCATCGTTTGATGACCACTGAATTGTGTTGAACTTAAGTCCCTCTTTTTCATAGAGACCTTTCTCGATCGCAAAATTATTTACCGCACCGGTCATTCCTGTTGCAAAGCATGCATTGATGGTCACAAGACCGTCATCATCTGCCGCTGTTGTAGCTGCAACCTCATCGGATACATCTGAAGATGCGCTCTTTTTACCGCATCCTGCAAACACACTCGCTACAAGTGTTAAAACAAGTAATAAACTTAATAGATTCTTTTTCATTTCTTTCTCCCTTTTCTTTTTTTATTTAGCTAATTCCTTAACTAACGCCTTTAAATTTTTCTGTTTTTGTCTGTACCCGTATTTTTCTAAATGTGGGGTACTTTTTGCTGCCATCTGTGGCAAATGGAGTACTCTATCAGAGCTATGAGCCTTACGAATAATACCGACACAACCGTTACCAGCACAATGATGAAAAACATTCTTGCCGAATTAAGCAGCTGCTGTGCCTCTGATAGCAAAAATCCCAAACCGCCTTTGGCTGACTGCATCTCCGAGAAGACCACACCGGTAAGGGCCGTCGCAGCCGCAAGCTTTAATCCGTTGAACATGGATGGGATAGCGGCAGGTATCATTATGTCGAATACCAGTTGAAATCTGTTTGCCTTGAATACCTTTGCCACTTTTATGAATTTCACATCTGTCTGCTTTGCTCCCGTCACTGTGTTGTAAAGGATCTGGAAGACCGTAAACAAAAAGATAAGCACGATCTTTGACTTAAATCCGATTCCAAACCACAGGATCAAAAGCGGCAGGATCGCTGTCTTGGGAACAGCCATTATTGCCGAACAGAACAGGTCCATGAATTCCTCAAGTTTCGGAAACAGTATCCATGTAAGGGCTACCACAACTCCCACAGCAGCCGCAAGCAGATAACCCACAACCAGCTCCTGTAAAGTAAGTACCAAATGAGGCCACAGGATTCCTTTGCTGATTATCTTTATCGCTTCATCGACGATCATCTTTGGGCTTGCTATGAAGATCTTGCTGATCCTGCCCGCGTCCACTGCGTATTGGATGTAAGCGAGAAGCACTATGATCGCTACCAGCTGTAATGCGTTTATGAAAGTGAACTTTTTCTTTTTAATCTGCCCTCTTGCTGCCATATGTATATCCTCCTTTCTTTACAAAATCGCTTTCGAAGTACTCTCTGGTACACTTGGTTCCCTCTGAGATCACATTTCCCGTGATCCTGTGGGATAGATGTTTGCTGAAATTCTCGATCGTCGTGGTATCGATCACATCACAGTAGTACAATGCAAATTCTTTGAACCAGGGGTAATCCTTTATATAACCTCGCCAGATCACTGCGTATGGGCAATGATCTTCGCCCCACTCTTTTATCCATCCCTCAAAGGGAAGATCGATATCTGCCATGAAATCTTCTACGCTGTCGGCATTCCTTCCGTTTGCCAGGGACTTTTCTCTGATCCTGTCAGATCTGTCCACCGCAAGTTCAAACACTGTCTGTCTCACCAGATCCTTTGCAGTTTCAAGTCCGAATCTCTCATACAATGTCTTGCAGAAGTGAAAATACTGCATGGCAAATTGTCTTGCCGCCTTTCTGACCTGATCGACCATTAGCTTTTTGTCAACCGTTCCTGTTATCTCGTATGCTTCTTTACCCATTTCTTCTCTCCCTTTTGCTTGTTTATTGCGAATCGCATTTTCTTACTGCTGTAAATTTCTTTCTTATTACATAGAAAAAGCAGGTGCCCATCACCTGCTTCAAACTAATCTTCATCAGGATTTACATCGGCGTCTTCATCTCTTCTTTTTTTTCGTACAGCAACCACGCATGCACATGCTGCACATCTGCATTCCGAATACATATGAAGCTGTCATTGTCTGTACTGTTCTCATTGCTTTTCTTCCTTCCGATTTTGTGGTTGTTTTTATTTCCTACTAGTCCTATATGATTACGATGATTGTATGTTACTACTCCTCCATCCATATGTCAACAATTTTTTGATTTTGGATAAAATGAATCAATTCCCACAAAAAAACACCCTTTGAAATGTCTTCCAAAAGGTGTTTTACATTTAACTCTTCTTATTGATGTTCAAAGTTTTCCTTGATCTCCAGGATCATATCAAGCGGATATCCGATAAAATCGGCGATTTCTTCCGGCGTCTTTCCATTTTCTAACATTGCCATGATAAGTTCCGCCCGACCTTCCTCCCGGCCCTCCTCTCGCCCCTCGGTTTTGGCATCCTGATAAATAACCCATTCCTTCATATACTGTGTCCTCCAGACTTCGTTGTTTCTCCCTTTGTCAACAGCTGCATCTATCTTTTTCGTCAATTCGTTGCTGGCCTGACCTGTCCTCAGATACTGATAAAAAGCTCTTAGCTCATCAGATATACCATCGCCTTCATAACAACCGTTAAAGAATACCCTTACTGCTCCATCTTCCAGCATAATACCCTGTGCTTCATCACAACCGGCTCTGAATGTGTACTTTGCCATATTCTTTCCAAAAGGATCAAAGGTACAAATAAATATAACATTACTGTCCGGAAGATTATAGTACATATTTCCACGATTCATATAGTCAATATCTATCGCGCTCTGATAGAAACGGCTCCTTTTGGGAAGTTCATGTTCTTTTATGGTTTTATGGTTCAGGTTTTCCATTTCTGCATCGTATATCACATCATTCTCGTCCTTGTTATAAACATCAAGCCTAACCGGCTTCCCATCGGATGTGTACCTGAATTCCCGTTGGGGCTGGATCTCGCTGATCTCCCCTATCTCCCGTTCCAATAAGCACTCCAGCACTTCCCGGCACAGGTTTTTGTCCTCCATCACCTTTCCAAACATGAAATCATCATTAAATTTCAGTTCTTTGTACTGCTTCATTCGTTTTCTTTCCATCAATTACTCCTTTTTGTTTTTGCAGGAATACCGATAAAAGAAAACATAAAATCTCTTTCTGATATTCCTGCTTATATTGTTTTTGGATTAATAAGCAAGAATTTCACAAGAGAAAAAAATCAGAATGTTAAAGAAAATAGATTTAAAAGATTCTTTAGAAAAATTGCTTACGGCTCATTATATCATACGGATAATATAAAAAAAACACCTTTTGGAATTTTTCCAAAAGGTGTTCTAAATAATCATGTATTATT